>DAOVMN010000003.1 GCA_030630685.1 Thermoplasmata archaeon
CACGGATGACACCGATCAATGAAAAATCCGCGGAAATACGCCAAATCCGTGTCATACGCGCTCCTATTCGCTACCTTACAACATTATCCCAAAAAATAGTAGAGCACCGAACCGAAAGCCATATATAACAACACCGACTTGTCAACCCTAACTAAACAACCCCAGGTTGTACACCTTCGTGGGAAGTGAGGATATGACTATAGTAAAGGTTATGGAAGCGCGCCCCAGGGACGTTGGCAGGGGAATCGCCAGACTCGACCAGGGAATCATCGAGGAAATGGGCCTCCAGACAGGGGACGCAATCCTCATCGAGGGAACAAAGAAAACAGGCATGCTTACCTACCCTACATATCCAGAGGACAGGGGTAAGGGCGGCATACGGATCGACGGTTCCTGCCGAAGGAATGCCGGAGTCGGGATAGACGATAAAGTAAGGATCAGGAAAATAACACCAAAGCGTGCCAGGAAGATCACCTTCGCACCCACCGAGCATGTCAGGTTCATGGGTGGTGAGGAGTATCTCCAGCAGACCCTCTACGGCAGGATGATAACCAAAGGGGACATCGTGGAGATATCGGTCATGGGGCGGAAGTTCGATATTGTGGCCATCCGGGTCTCCCCATCTGCGGAATCCGTGTATGTGGGAGAGAACACCAGGATCGTGCTCAGGGAGAGGCCAGAGGAGGTCAAGACCCTTACCCGCGTGTCGTACGAGGACATAGGCGGATTGGAAGAAGAAATACGGAAGGTCAGGGAGATGATCGAGCTTCCCCTGCGCCACCCGGAGATATTCGAGAAGCTTGGCGTGGAGGCACCCAAGGGCATCCTGCTCTTCGGCCCCCCTGGTACCGGCAAGACCCTGTTAGCTAAAGCTGTGGCTTCGGAGACCGAATCCAACTTTCACAACCTCAGCGGCCCGGAGATCATGTCCAAGTTCTATGGGCAGAGCGAGGAGAACCTCAGGGGAATATTCAAGGAAGCCCAGGAGAACGCTCCTTCTATCATATTCATCGATGAGATCGATTCGATTGCTCCCAAACGGGACGAGGTGAGGGGCGAGGTGGAGCAGCGTGTGGTCGCTCAGCTTTTGGCGCTCATGGACGGCCTGGAATCCAGAGGAAAGGTTATAGTCATTGGTGCAACCAACCGTCAGAATGCCCTTGATCCCGCACTGAGAAGACCGGGGAGGCTGGACCGCGAGATCGAGATCGGCATCCCTGACAAGAAAGGAAGGAAAGTCATCCTTGAGATACATACACGCGGTATGCCCCTTGAGGATGATGTGAACATCCAGGAGCTCGCCAGCCTCACCCATGGATATACCGGTGCAGACATCTCCGCTCTAACTAAAGAGGCGGCCATGCGTGCCCTCAGGCGGATCCTTCCGGAGATCGATGACGAGGATGAGACGCTCCCCGCTGAGCTACTAAACAGGCTCGTGGTATCCAGAACGGACTTCTTCGATGCCCTGCGGGAGATGGAGCCTTCCACGCTTCGGGAGGTCATTATCGAGAACCCGGATGTAAGATGGGAGGATATCGGCGGTCTGGAGGATGAGAAGCAGGAGCTCAGGGAGGTCGTGGAGTGGCCAATGAAATACGAGTCCCTTTTCCAACACCTCAAAGCTGAGGCCCCGAGAGGCATTCTTCTCTACGGCCCCCCCGGGACCGGTAAGACCCTCTTAGCCAAAGCGGTGGCAACCGAGAGCGAGGCGAACTTCATCTCTGTGAAGGGTCCCGAGTTCCTGAGCAAATGGGTGGGAGAAAGCGAGAAAGCCGTGCGCGAGACCTTCAGGAAGGCCAAGCAGGCGGCCCCTGCCATCATTTTCCTTGACGAGTTGGATTCCATCGCACCCGTGAGGGGAACAGGCTCGGATTCAAGGGTCACCGAGAGGGTTATTAGTCAACTGCTCACAGAGATGGACGGACTCGAGAGCCTGCACAATGTGATCGTCATAGCCGCCACAAACCGTCCCGACATGCTGGACCCTGCTCTGCTTCGGCCTGGGAGGTTCGACAGGCTGGTGCACACCGGTTTTCCAGACTTCGAGGCCAGGAAAAGCATCTTCTTCATTCATACCAAGGACAAACCCCTTGAGAAAGATGTATCCCTAAACGATATGGCCAAGAGGACAGAGAACTATTCGGGAGCAGATATCGCTGCGGTGTGTCGGGAGGCGGTGATGAACTCCATCCGAAGATTTATCCAGGGGGGGCAAAAGGGCGAGATCAGGGACCAGTGCATCACAGGGGAGGACTTTGACAAAGCCCTTGAGAAGGTGGCTCCATCTAGAGAGAAAGACATGACCGATGAGTCTATCCGATGGTTCAAAAAGCTCAGGGATAAGGATGTTAAGAAGAGCGATTATATCGCCTGAGATGAGGTGGTGAGGATGAGAAAAAAGGATTTCCTGAACTTGTTTGCAATAGAGTTCACATCGTTCGACCCAAGGTTCGAGAGGATGTTCAGGGAGATGGATGAACTCATGAGGGAATTCGAGAGGGAGTTCTATCGGCCATGGGGCCCTGAGGGGGAAGCGGGATGGAGCAGAATAGAGTATATGCACCAACCTGCTCAATCCAAACCATCCCGGGATGCCCCGTCCGGTTATCTGAAACCAGTGGTTGATATTCTCGAGGAGGGTGGAATATTCAGGGTTATCGCTGAGATGCCAGGAATCCCCTGCCTGGAGGATATCCTGGTAAGGGTTGATGGGGATTGGCTCACAATAAAAGGGGATGGGGAGACCAGAAGGTATTATTCCGAGGTCCCCCTTGGAAGGAGGGTGGATGATAAGGGAATGGAGTCGAGCTACAACAACGGGATACTCGAGGTAACGTTCCAGCACGGAGGAGAAGGAGCATGAATCACCTTGGGATCGATGAGATATTCTCGGTACTCGAGAACCCCACACGAAGGCGGATACTCGGTCTCTTATCCATGGAGACACATTATCCCCTTCAGCTCGCCAGGGAATTGGGCATCTCGCAGCAGGCGGTAGGAAAACACATCAAGGTTTTAGAGGAGCACGGGCTGATCCGCTCATTCGAGAAACCATCTGACATAGGCGGGCCGCCAAGAAAGTATTATATTCCAATCCACTGTTTCAGCATGAGGATCGACATGGGCCCGGGGGTATTTGAAACCTCTTACCTTGAACGAGAGGGCCGCAAAATGAGCTCGTCTATACTAATCGACAAGAAAGAGGCCCCCTCCCGATCAACTGGGCAAAGAACCGAGGTACTGAAAAGAACCGAGATGCTGAAAAAAATATCCCGGGAATTGAAGATCCTGAACTCCGCGCTCGAGACCATCGAGAATGAGAGGATGAAGCTCCTGAATCGACGTGAGGAACTCCTCGAGAACGCAGGCACTATCGTGGGGACCCTGATCCCGAACTACATAGAAAGAAGGTTGATCTACCACCTTATCGAGGAAGGCCCCACCCCCATGGAAGAGATATCCGAGAGATTCGACAGGCGGATCAAACAGCTCAGAAAACTCCAGGAGGGGATCGAGGAGCAGTACGGTCTGAACTGGCTCTTTGGGGATTGAAAGATATTCACCCGGCTCTTTTATAAACACCCCCTTGATTTTCCCTCTTCTGACCATCCGACCATAATCCTTCCATCTGACCATAATCTTTATAATAAAGGATAACATGCTCCATTCTACCGTATTTTCTTTTCATGGAAACTTGGAGGGAAATACGAGGAGGACTAAACATGAAACGCAATAAGCTATCAGCATTATTCGTGCTGCTCGTGGCACTACTTTTTTTGCTGCCGTCAGCGGCTGCGCTCGGATCGACTTCTGGTGAAAGTGGAGACACTGAGCCGGAAGCAGAGAATTCAGTGCCGTTAGGTGAAGAAATGGAGACTGAATATTCGGAAGCAGGAGAGGATCCAGAGATCCCGGACCCTGTGAACGAATTGACAGAAAACTCCTATCTTGTGCCTTACGGTCAACAGATAACCCATCCTGTCAAACCAGTCGGCCCTGGAAATGGACCAGACACTTCCGTTGAAACAAAATCCTCTGTGATGGTCATCAGCAAGATCGGGCTCCATGATGAAGATGGATTCCCTGTGGACGAGCTTGATGACGGTGAAGAGGGTAAGGTCTCGGCAGAGGTCACCAACGAGGGCGGAAAGGAAGACGTCATGACAGATGTCGAGGTGGACTTCTACTACATCGACAAGGACGAGGACACCTACTACATCGACGGTGCCAACATCGAGTACATCGAGGGTGACGGCAACTCATCCACAGCCATGGTGAACTGGACGACCGACATGCTTGCCAGAACGATCAAGGTCATTGCGGATGCGGACGGAAGCGATGGCGGTCCAAGTGAAGGTTACCAGGATGTCAATATCACCCAGGCAAACTATGCCCAGAAGATATACTGTCCCTATCCCGCGGGCTCGGGAGAAGCAGGTGACACCCTTAACTATTGGATCAAGGTGGACAACATCGGTGAGAAGACCGATGATGTGAAGCTCGAGGTGGAAGGTGCTGGTGTGTGGAGCGTCAAGTTCGACAACGGCCAGAGCACCAAGACCATATATAACATGAAATCAGAGGAGCACAAATGGGAGAAGGTATCCGTCACCATCCCAAACGGTGCCGGAGGTGATGCCTACAAGGATATAACAATCAAGGCAACCTCACAGAGCAATACCAACAAGGTGAGGACCTTCGATCTCAGGACCACGGTGCTGAGGTCCGATACACCCATCCTTATCCTTGACAGGGACCACGGCAGCCAGCCTCAACCTTACTGGAATGACGCCAGCCGGTACTGGGCCCAGGCCCTGGACGATGGCGGCTATACCGGAATGCACTACAGAACAACGAGTTCCGTCTCTGACACCAAGGATTACGACATCATCATGCTGTCTGCCGGCTACGACTGGCAGTACGGGCTTACATCCACTGACGAGACCAACCTGATCGCCTTTCTCAAGGACGGAGGGTCCGTGTGGATCGGCGGCGGCCTGTTCATGCAGGCGTCCGATGAACCCAGCTATGGCAAGACCTGTGTCCATCCACTGTACTACAACTACATGAATGTATCCTGGCAGGCACAAAACAGACATCCACCGAGACCCCTTATCGGTGTGGCAGGTGACCCGATCGGCAAGGGCATGGTCTATAGCATGAACTATGTCTGGACAGTTGGCCAGGATTGGGGAGAATCCGTCTGGCCCTATACGAACGATACCTGGAGCGCCGGGATATACCATCATGGTGACGTTTACGCTGGGATGAGGCATCACTGGCAGGGCTCCACACCGGACAAACCCGAGGAATACCGCTCGGTGTATACTGGCATCGATCTTTGCCAGGTGGGTGACGAGTTCCCTATGAGCTCGAGTGGCTATTGGGGAGATCCGGACAGGACGGATGTGATGTACAACATCGCCACCTGGCTCGGGGTTGCCCCACCTCTGCCCAAGGCAAACGACCTGGCTCTCGAAAAGATCATTGATCCTGCTGGCGATTACATCTATCCTGGAGACGACATGACCATCAATGTGGAGGTGGCCAACTACGGTATCAAAGACTATGAAACCTCCTATACCGTTACAGTGGATATCGAGCAGACGAACGGTGCCTATACGAAAACCCTTACCAAGCCCATGGACGCAAGCGATAATCCCATCCCGGCACGTGGTTGGGCATATCCAGGGGCCCAGATCGTGTCCCTTGACTGGACCGTACCTACCGAGGAGGATGCTGAATACAAGTTCACGGCCAAGGTGGGAAGCGATGACAACAACGACAACAACGAGAAGGTCGCCACTGCCACTGCAAAGAAGGTCGAGGATATGCGCACAAACAAATGCGAATGGGAATGGAGGACACACTACTGGCTCACAGCCGTGAAGGACACCCCCATCCGCTTTGACCTGGAGGTGGAGAACATTGGTGCACGGGAATCCACCTTCGATGCCTATGTGAACATCCTGGACCCATGGGAATCCGGTATTCTTGCCAAGCTCGAAAAAGAGGTTAAAGTGGGCGCAGGTCACACAAAAACCGTGCACTTCGTCTGGACACCGGACAAGGCCGCGGGATGTCGGGATGCAACACAGTCCTGGAGGGTCAGCTATACAGATGACGGTCCCCCCTACTGGATAGATGTCGGTGTGGATTACAAGGATGACGACACCAGCAATAACGAGATCGAGCATGATAAAGCTGACTATGGTGGCCAGGTTGGTGATATCACCGTGGTAGAGTGGTATGAAAGCGGCGAAGCGGGTGCCCATGGCTGGGACCTCGGGGATCCCTGGCACTTTACTCCTATGTTTACTCAGGGTGGCGAGTATGGTGCCTGGCACGGGAACAAGACCTCGGTGGCAGAAGGAAAACCACACTACGACGATAATACCAAGGGCATCATGACCTCACCGGTTCTGGACTGGGGACAGTACTCTGCCGTTCGTTCCGATTATCTCTATGTTGTTCAGATGCGTAATCCAGATTACGTCTCCATCCAGATCAAGAAGGAGGACGAGCCGGACTACTGGAAGGATGCTCCCCACAACCACTACGCTAACTATTCAATGGATCGTGGGAGTGGCGGTTATCTGAACAATGGTAACAACTATAATGATTACGCAGGCCACGAAACGCAGATCAGGTGGTGCTTCAAATCCGATGAGGCGACCAACCATATAGGTTTCACCTGGGATATCTTTATACTCATGGCGACAGCGGACAACTACTTCGACAAGGACCTTATACTCGATAACATCGCGGTGGAGCCGTTGGTGGGAGGCCTCGAGGAGGAGCGGAAGATCAAGGTCACCGCCAAGAACATAGGTGAGATTGTTCCGGACAGCAGCTTCCGTGTCTGGTGCAACGTTACAGATGACCAGGGAGAACAGCAGGATGTCGAGGTAGGAGAAGGAGGAAACAAGCGCAACTACCAGGATGTCCCGCAGAACAATAGCTTCGAGAAGGGCACGACCCAGACCGTTTATTGGAGTTGGTACCCTGAGGAGTACGGCATCTACGACATCGAGTGTTCGGTGGAGTGGGACCAGGACGAGTTCCCTGGAAACAACATGCTCGATACCGTTGGTCTTGTGCAGTACTACTTCTACTTCGATGACATGGAGAGCGGCAACCCGCCGCCCAACAAACGTGAAGGAGGATATTACGATCCGTGGGTTACCGGCACCGAGGACACCAATGGCAAAGGCGGAGACAGGGCAACGGACGACTGGGAAGAGGATGAGCCCACGTATGGGCCGACAGGCGCGTACAGCGGGACCAAATGCTGGGGCACTAACCTGGCGGGAGACTACTCCAACAACAGCAAGGACAGCTCCTATCTCTCCGTGCACGTGGACCTGAAGACTGCCAAGCAGCCGTACCTCATTTTCGCTCACTGGTTGGAGATCGAGGCTCAGGGATACGACACCGCCTATGTGGAGATCCAGGAGGTGGATGAGGACAAATGGCACCAACTGTGGCAGAACCCGGAGCCAGAGAAGCGGCACTATGCGACCAGGGGCTGGGTGATGGTGAACATCAGCCTCGAGGACTGGCAGCTCAAGGACATCAACCTGAGATTCAGGTTCATGAGCGACAGCGATGTCGTCTATCCCGGCTGGTACATCGATGATGTGGGTATATCCGGCATAACTCCGCCGGAATATGACGCACGAATAGACAAGATCGAGGTCACGCCCTTCTACGGTGGAAACATCCCGCCGGGCGAGAGCATCATCATCGATACCACGATCAGCAACATCGGTATACGCGACAGCGGCGGAAGCCATAAGATCACAGTGAGCGGTAAGGTCTACAAGGTGGTCGGGGAGAACAAGAACAAGATCGCAGACCTTGCAGCACAGGAGATACAGATCAACAGCGGTCAGAGAGGGGTTGTGAGCTTCAGTTATCTGCTCCCGAATGGAGAGGGTGTGAAGTACGAGATCGATATCTCGGTGGCCTATCCCGGCGATGAATTCCCGGGTAACAACGTGGACAGCATTATCCTCTGGGGACGAAAGCTGCACGATGCCGGCATCATCAGGCTCTATGTAACACCCACGCTCGAGGATGCGGGCTATCCAAGGGTGGTCACGGCAGTGGTGAAAAGCCACAGCAATATCCCGGAGGACTTCAGCATCGACTTCAGGGCGAGGTATGAGGACAAAACCGAGGTCATCGACAGCGGAAGCGTACCGATAAGCCTCGAGGTGGGAGAGACCAAGGAGGTGAGCTGGAACTGGACCGCATACACCTACGGTTTCTACGATGTTGAAGCCGAGGTGGACCTGTTAGGTGATACCAACACCGACCCAGGGCATGAGAACATACTAACCGTCGAGGTCGCGACCGTGGAGAAGATATTCTCGGACACCGTGGACAACCCGGTGGTAAGCGGCGGTGAGTACTACGACACCTACTGGACCGGTTTAGTATCCTCGGACAGCACCGCAGGATGGCACAAGGAGGGCAGCATAGGCTACCTCTCCAGGAAGTGCTACTATGTGGGCCGCACGACAGATAGAGGCCGCAGCTATGTTGGTTCCATGAACGTTTCGCTTATCAGCGACCCCATAGATCTCAGCGATGTCACGAGCGCTACCCTCAGATGGTACACCATGTTCCATGTGGAGGGTGGTGTGTACGACAATCTGGTCGTCTACTTCTCTGCTGATAACGGCACCGAATGGGTGGAGCAGACCAGGTATCCGGGGAACAACTACCGGAACAGCAGTCAGTATCCAGTGAACGACAACGGCTGGCTGATGATGGAAAAAGAACTCAGAAATAAGTACTACACCAACGAGTTCAGGATCAGGCTCAGGTTCGTGAGCGACAGGGCTATCAACTACGAGGGCATCTACCTCGATGACATCTCCATCTATGTTACAGGCACGCTCGCAAACCATGCTCCTGTGGCACAATTCACGGCACAGTGGATGCAGGATGCAGAGGTCAGGGGCACCGCCTACAGCGAGAGACTCATCAACAGACCGATGCCCGAGTTCGAGGAGATCCGAGGCAATCCCGCATTCAACAACCTGCCCAATCCAGAGGCAGGTAAACAGGGTGGCCTCGGTTTCAATGCCATCGATAAAGTGAGCGATACCATCAGCTTCGATGCAAGCTACAGCTACGAGCCGGACAGGGAAGATAAAAGTATTTCGTATGTCTGGGACTTCGGTGACGACACTACCGGCTACGGAGAGACCGTGGACCATCAGTACACAGAGATACCCCTCGAGAAGTTCTATAGGGTAACACTTACCGTGAAAGATGACGATGGTGATTCCACTAAGGACTACCTCTATGTATGGCTCGGGAACAGCCCGCCAAGGGTGAGGTTCAATATCACGGACAGCCTCGACATCTCACACATCCTGAACGATGAGTTCGGTGCGGAGGTGTTCTATCGTGATACCCTGAAGCTCATTCCGGATGTAGTGGACCCGGAGAACGACCGCATCATATCCTATGAGTGGGTCTTCGAGGTGAACGAGACAGGGAAGAAGCCGCAAACCACCAAGGCAAGCGATGATGTGGTGGACTTCACTGTGGGTGTGGACCATCTGTACAGTATAGTAGATGAGGGCAAGCCGGAGATGCCGAGCTACAACACCAATCCGGTGCACTATACCATCACCCTGACCGCAATGGACGAAAACGACAATGAAGGAAGCTACACCCTGAACGTGCTTGTGTATCCATACGCACAGGAGACATTCACCAAGAAGGTGGAGTTTGGCGCTACCTTCCTATACGCCGAGGTGACGCTCGTATGGAGAGGCAAACCTGATGAGGCTGCACTGGATATAAACCGTATCACTCCGGAGAGACCCGTGTTCGTGCACATCGATAAAACAGCAAGCCCGGACCCCACCCTGTCAAACAAAGGCGGTATCGGACACGTCTATGACATCAGGGCCGTTGGTGTGTATCTGCAGAACGGTGAGGAGGGCTTCATCGAGGCTGAGATCAGCCTGCCGGTACTTCCATCCGAACTGGAGGATATCGGTGATAAATACGCACTGCAAGACGACCTGATGCTCGAGCACTATGACAAGATGCAGAAGAGGTTCTATGCTGTGGAAGGAAGCCATGTGATCAAGGAAATCGGAAAGAGTTATGTGGTGGGTACCGTAGACCAGTTCTCCCTTTTTACCGCAATAGTGGACAGCATCTACAACACCTCAAACCCCAACTACTATGACGTCCTGCCCAACCTGGCGGTATGTCATAAAAAAGGTGGCAAGTGGGAACCGAATATCGAGTTCTCGAGATCTCCGGTACAGCACAGGCAGGAGGTAGAGGTGAGAGTCCAGGTCAAGAACACCGGTAAGATACACGCCAGAAACGTGGATGTGAAGATCTACGACGGGGACACCCTCATTGGAGACCAGAGGATCGATGTGGTGAAAGCTGGCGGAGGCGTGGTGATCGTGAAGGAAACATTCAACGTGTCCATGCTCGATCCAACCCAGCAAAAAGAGACACACCGCATCAAGGTGTTCGTAAACAAGCAGCATGCTATCAACGAAGGACCAATGGACTCACCAAACTACGACAACAACAAAGCCGAGAAACCACTGGTTGTTACGGCCTTACAGCGATCCACCCCATCCTTCGAGAGCTCTTCGATGATGATGGTGGTATCTGTAGCAATGGTGGCGCTGGCGTCAATGATGGCGATGAAACTGCGCCGAAAAAAGGAAGAGGAGTAATCCTCTCCCTCTCTTTTTTCTTTTTTTCTTTACCTTCAACGGGATATTTCAAAGTAATCGCAAGTATACCAGTTCCCTTTTAATATCAAAAGCATTTTTTTGCACCATGTCTCGAATCCTTGTTACCGGTGGAGCTGGATTTATTGGCTCACATCTCATAGATCGACTGCTGAGCGAGGACCATGAGGTTGTGGCGATTCACAACTTCGACCCATACTACGACCCAGAGATAAAGAGAAAGAACATTGCGTTGTTCCAGGGGCATCCCAATTTCCGATTTATAGAAGGCAGTATCCTTGACAGGGGGCTCATGGACCGTATCATCTCGGATGGTGTGGAATACATCTTTCATGAGGCGGCCCAGGCAGGTGTGAGGGTATCGGTGGAGAACCCATTCAAGCCCCATGAGATCAATGGCACAGGGATGCTTTGTCTCCTGGAGTCTGCGGTGAAACACCGTGTAAAGAAGCTGATAAACGCCTCCTCCTCCTCTGTCTACGGGACTGTTGTTTATCTCCCCTTTGATGAGAGGCACCCTAATATCCCTGTTTCCCCCTACGGAGCGACCAAGGTGCTGGCCGAGCATTACGTTAGGGTCTACCACGAGATATACGGCATGAAAACCATTTCTCTGCGCTATTTTACAGTATTCGGCCCAAGGATGCGCCCGGACCTTGCCATTAACATCTTCACACACAAAGCCCTGAAGAACGAGGAGATCGAGATATTCGGGGATGGCACAAAGACCCGGGATTTCACCTTTATTTCCAATATCATAGAGGGCAACATGAAGGTGATGCACAAGGGTACTGGCGTCTACAATATCGGCAGCGGGAAGAGGTGTTCCATCCGTGAGCTCGCTGAAAAGATCATCGAGATAACGGACTCCAGATCGAAGCTGATTTTCAAGGAACCGGTTAAGGGGGACGCCATGCACACCTGGGCCGATATCTCCAAGGCCAAAAAAGAGCTGGATTACAGAGTGGATGTAGGACTTGACGAAGGCCTTAAAAAATATGTTGAATGGGTAATCGAGACCGATTTCTCCTGAATTTTGCGCGGGGGTACCCGAGCCTGGTCAAAGGGGCAGGGCTTAGGACCCTGTTGCTGAGGCATACAGGGGTTCAAATCCCCTCCCCCGCATCTTTTCTTTTCAAAAAAGAAAAGCTGCACCAAAAGAAAACACGTTTGACTCACGTTTTCCGTGGAGGCATGAGGCTCGAAGAGCCGAGTGCGGGATGACCGAAGGTTGTTAACGCATGAGGAAATCTTTGATTTCCGATTGCCGTACGACCTGCGGTCGTTAAGGCTTTTGTAAAAAGGCTCCGTTCGAATCCCCCCCGCATCTTTTTCTTTTTTCAAAAAAAAGAAAAAGCTTGTCGAGTACTTCGTACTCAACCGCAACTCAGAACTTTGTTCTTCATGGCTGCACCAAAAAGAAAAAACGAGGGTGTGGTCACGACCTCTTTACCTTAGTGCCCCTGAACGAAGTGAGATGGCACAATAATGAGGAGGGTAGGAACCGGTGATCTTGGCGGAGACATAAGAGAGAAAAGCAGGCGCCCCGGCCGAGATTTGAACTCGAGTCCCTGGCTCGACAGGCCAGGATGATAGGCCACTACACTACCGGGGCATCACGCAGGTGGACCCGTCGGGATTTGAACCCGAGGCCTCCTGCTTGCAAAGCAGACGATCTGCCAGACTGATCTACGGGCCCGTAGCAAGTCATCTGTCAGGAAAATTACTGAAGCATACCTGAAAGGCGGCTCGCAGTGGAAAACTACGGTGTGGTTTTTGTATTTAATGATTTTGTGATTGGTGCTGTGTTGCAGGTTTCAATGATAAATCCATAAAAATCCTTTCCGGGAAAGGAAGCAGGAGAGATCACCGATTGAAGCTGATTTTGATTGGCTTGAAATTGCATTTAACCATTAATGGAAAGATAATTCCAAGCTTTCGGAGATACTGCCGACCAGAAGATTTTATATATCGTGTTCAAAGTTTGGCTGCCGGTACCGATACTCTAACAGATTAAAGTGGATGATCATGACGAAGTTTCCAGAAGCGGACGCAAGATTGTTGAATAAAAAAATCTGCATGAAATGCAATACCCGGAACCCGGTAAAAGCAAAGCGATGCAGGCGCTGCGGATACACCGGGCTCAGGATGAAATCTAAAGAGAGCAGGGGAGGGTAACCCTCGATATTGGCATTTGAACTCGATGAGGGATTGAGATGGATGAAGAAACGGCCCATATAAAATCCCGGAAAGAGATTCGCAAAGAGATGGAGGATGCCGAGAAGAAGTACCAGGGCTACCTCGAGCGAAGGAACGAGTTTAATGATAAAGCTCGGGTCATGAGGGAAGAAAGGGATCTTCTACACGAGAAGAGAAAGGAGGTCATGACCAGGGTCAATGCCCTCAGAGAGAAGAAGAACAAGGCCCTGAATGAGCTGAGAAAGCACAAGGAGAGAAGGAACGCCCTCCATAAACGGGCCCATGAGCTCATTGATTTGAAGAGGGCAAAGAGGGGCCTGAAGAGAAGAGACAGCATATCCATGGAACTCGGTTCCCTGAAGGACCACCTCAGGAAACTCGAATATCGCCAGGAAACCACCCCCCTCAGCCTGGAGAATGAAAGGGATATAATAGATGAAATCCGCAAAGGCTACAAGGTCCTGAAAGAACTGGAAAAGGAGTGTGCCGAGGTGGAGGAGGTCAATGAGGAGATAAAGACTCTCAATGGCCAACTCGATAACCTCTTTAAGGAGGCGGATACAGAACACGAATTGGTGGTGAAGTACTACGAGAGCTCCAGAGAATTCCAGGAAAAGATGGACGGGATCATCAAAGAGGTCTCACACCTGATAGCCGAGGCTGATAAGAAGCATGAGGCATTCCTTGAATTCAGGAAGAAGGGAGACGAGTTCCATCAAAAGGCCATGGAGATGAGGAACCACCTCAATGATATCAGGAAGGAGAATCGAGCCCGCTACCTGGAGATAAAAAGGCTTATCACAGAGCAGAACAAGGCGGCAAGGCAGGCGGTGGCGGATAAAAAGAAGCTTAAGCAGAAGTATGAGGAGGCCTATGATGAACTCAAGAATAAGAAGAAGATCTCCCTCTAATTCGGCTTGCTGATCCTGATACTATCCCAACACCGTGCTATTTATTAACTGTCAAAACCATGTACAATAAACTATTTATGAGTTGTTTCAGAGAACTGGTACGGGATAATAATGAAACGGATATCCACCGATGATCTCAAAGATGCCCGGCATTCCAAGCTCCATGGTATTGGTTTATTCAACCGGGGGGCACTAAGGGGACTTCACCTTAAGAAAAAAGCAGGCGCTATCATATTCTTCATAATCTTCGTACTCATTTCCCAGATGCTTTCCAGTGCGGTGATGGTCGGCGCGGAGGATGACATCCCGGATTCCGATTACGGGGTACAGGAAGGACTCCATAGACTCATTTCTGAGAAGGAATCCAATGCAAAGACTATTGATGAGTCCTTGGAAAACGGGATGAGTTCGTATCTTTTCAATGCGACCAACCAATCCATCCCGGAATCCGAGGTCTATGCCGATCACCAGCTCCCCGCTGTTTCAGAGGAGCTTATCGATCCTGTACCTGAGAACGTCAGGATCGAGACCCTTGAACCGATCAGGCCCCTTTACCCGCGAATCTTCGACCTGGCAGAGCATTCCATGGTAAACGAGACGGATACCCTGCTCGAAACCCTGCTCGAGGGGCAGGACAATTACTGGATCCATACGGACTATTTCCCTCCTGAGGGTGGGCGGATATCCAAATGGACGAACGCCTCGCTGCTTCCCTCCTTTATGGACCCGGATCAGGGATTCAAGCTGAGCGGGTGGAACGGGGTGGACGTGGACGACAACCTGAGCACCGGGGATAATGACAGGGCACAGTACCTGCTTGAAAGCGATGGCGGCTTCGACATCTATGTGCGCATGAGTGTTACTGTTCCTGATCTCGAGGATATATTCAAGGACGTCGAAGATATCTGGGACCTCCCCGATGCAGCAGCCAGGCTCCTGGAATTCCTCAATGGGACAGACCTGGAATTCGAGGCAGGCCTGAAGATCGAGATCGTGAAGGACAGTTACTGGGCAGGCATAGATCTGCCCGTCGATGTGGGGATAGTTAAGGGCATAGGTTACGAGGATGTGGAGTTCAGGGGGATCGAATACATCTGGATAGGGGATTTCAATTTCTCGGATGTTCCCCAGGCCTTCGAGTTCCAGATACTTCTTGGCGTCATCTCCATTTTTATAGGAGAAAATTTGAACCTAGTTGAGCTTCTTGATACTTTGGGGAATCTTATATGGGATGTTATTACAGGAAACGAAAATGCAACCTATGATTTTGCATCCTTTGCCCCTCCTTACACGGTGAATGTAAAGATGGACAGGGATGGTAATGATCCGGAGGCGTTTGATAACGACAGCATCACATCCCTGAATCTCCTTTTTGGCTATGACAAGTTAATCAGGGAGGGGAACAGGCACAGGATTCTGGACCGCACCTGGGTATCCACCCTGATTACGCCGGATGAAAGCGAGGACTTCATCCCAAAGAATTTCCATGTGAAGCTTTACGGCAAAAAGAGCCCCATCACCGAGCGCACGCAATACGATGCATTTGAATGGTATTCAAGGATACCGGTGAATGTTTCCGTCATCTACAGCGAGGGAAAGCTGAATGACACCTATGTGGTGGCGGATATTATCCACATGCCATACGGAAGGCTGTCCAGTGACATTATGGATGAAATGAGCTACACCTCCCTGAGGGGCACACTAAGAAACCTCACAGAAGAGAAGGGGGAGAACTTCACAAGGATCATCTACGATTCCACAGAGGAGATCGAGAAGGTGGAGCTCTGGGGCTTTGAATACGACCACGGCTATGCCCCAGGGCATCAGTACAACGGCACCCACATCCAGATAAGGGATATCCCGACAGACATACTGCTCGAAGGAAGCTTCATTCTAAAAGAGGCCGAGGATCCGTTCACGGTCTTCGATAATGTCTCTATCTCCTTTATCAACGGCATCGTGGATAATGCCATGCTCGCCCTTGCCTCCACCATCTACGCGGTTGGTATAGAGTTACGGAGCATCCCGGATTCCCTTGCGGATGTGGCATCCGAGGGCGGGACCATCCTCCTGGAGATGACGGATAAGAACGGAGACCTGGATCATCTGGGGATGGCTGAGGTTGCTATTGCCTACGGGTATGTGCATCCAGATCCCTCGAAACATGGGAGATATGCTGTTTCCAACATCTCGAACCACGACTACCTCACCTCCTACATAGACAAGGGGACAAGCGGTGTTCCGGATAAGGTGGCAATCGGTCTGCGGGTCTCCGGCATTGGAAAGGCCTACTATGAGGGAATCCAGGACGAGGAAGGAAACCTTTCGGACATCCACATAGAGCTGGATACCGACACCACCTTTTATCGCGATGAGGCCACCGGGAGGCTAATACAATATGCCTATGACAACCCAAGGTTCGAGGTGTTCTACCTCACTGGATATGGGGATAATTTTATAGGAGAGGATTTTGCCCGCATTGCACTGTCAAACCTTCCGAGGCACATCGAGATCGATCTCAGGGAGAACATTACCATCTACGATGCCTCGGGATCGAGTGGTCATACGACCATCAAATATCTGAGCTACCAGAGCCTGATCGACGGGCAGTACATGGAGTTCAATATCACACATATCCCCTCCTACCTTCGATTCATGAATAACGATACCATCCTTTCTTTGAGCACGATTCACTCCCTTGAAGGGGCTTCCGAGAGTGAGAGACTGAAGCCTTACCACTATGACCGCGCTGACGAGTTCATAAACCTTGAATTGCTTTTGACCAATGAATCGAGGAACGGAAAATTCATCAAGCGCACCATGCCCTCCAACTTCGTTATCGTTTACAAGGACGCAGATCTCGTCACACTAAATGGTTCCAAGGGGGCCGCCGCTGTCTCGGGCAGGTTCAAGGGAATAAAGAGCCTGTATTATGAGTCGGATAAGCTCAATGAAAGGACTGAGGTGGAGATCAGGATCGAGAATCCCGATAAGGAGAACCTTGCTGTGCGGCTGCTTGACGATTCTACATACCACGGGGACATCACCTCCGGATTGTGGGGCTCCGCGATCATCGGACCTATACCCGAGTACATCCATCTTGAGTTCAAGAGGGTGGAGCCGAAAACGAACATCACCGAGCCGGACACCTCCAATCTCTCCGGCTTCTCGGACATCGAGCGGCTCATGGATTCTGTAAAGGATTTCGGGCGCAGCATCGTGGATGTGGTACACCTCACCATAGAAGATACCCTGAAAGGCGTTGGGATGATAGAAAGCACGGATTTCTGGATGGACTTCTCCATGCACGACCCCATCCTTGAAAGGAAGACCAATCCGGATGTCATAGCCAACATTACGCGTGGCAGGATAACAGAGATGTATGCACGCCATCCCGAGTATTCCAGGGCCTACTGGACAAGAGGAATGTGCATGAGGCAGGACATAATCGACAGGACCCGCGAGGAGGCAATCTTCGATATCAAGGTTTATTTGACCGGTCTGCCCTCCAAAGGAAGCCTATGCTGGAACGCCTCGGGGGACTATCTATTCCTTTCCGCCTCGCTTCAGGACTTCGCTCCGAAATCGGATTGGATGGTACTGGATGCCAAGGGGATCGGGGACACGGACCTGTTGATCCATGCCAGCGGCCTTGCCTCTCCCATGGACATGGATTTCTCCTATGAGGCCGACATCAATGCCACAGAGGGGACAATCGACGGGAATCTGCATTCTCATGTTACCTCCAAGGGTGAGGATGTTGATATGGGGGAGTTCTTTGCTGCAATCTGGAGCAACGCCTCTGAATACACCCGCACCCGCCTGTTCATTCCGCAGGTCCCCTCCTCAATGGATCTTTCACTTTATCTGAACGACTCCCTGAGCCTGGACTACACCGGAAGCTCGGGAATGGACTTCATCCTCATGGATATGAAGATAGGGGATATCTCCCAATTAATGGATCAGGCCTACTGGACCCATGGAGTTGTCATCCGGAACGGCACGGATGATGGTGGGGATCATATCATGGACATGAGGATGTACCTCGAAGGTGTGCCCGAGGCAGCAAAGCTCGATATCGAGTCTGAGGATGACAACACAAAAATCGATATGGCCCTCGCCAACTGGGATCCGGATAGAGACTGGGTACTGCTGGACCTGAAGGGCCTGAATAACACGGATATCCTCCTTTACCAGGATCTAAACGGCGGTTCCGCACTCGACCTGGACCTCAGCCTGGACATCACCGCACCGGAGAGCGGAGAGGAGCTCCTTGTCCATGCGGATTTCACGGTCTCACGGGACCTCGGCGGGCTCTACCTCAAATTCAGGGCCCCGGGACTCGAAGATCCGGTTATTCTCCAGCTCTACCTTTTAGAGGTGCCGCATAGAATGGAGGCCGATATCAGCATCGAGGATGGGATCTATGCTAATTATTCCGCTTCCAAGGGAATAGACCATCTATTCGCACGGATCCACAGGAGGGTGGACGGGAAATGGTACTATCTCACACTCATGCTTCACGACATTCCCGATTATATCGAGGCATCCCTTTCCCCGAACAAGGAATTCGACCCCGAGAAATCCATTATCCTGCAGGGCAATCCAGATATCGAGTTCAAATGCTCCGGGGATGGGCTGGATGTTTATCTGGACATGGACGGCAGGGTGAACAACGCCTATGGTCATACAATGCTTCAGGCGGGAGACCTCACCAACAACACCAAGATCACACTCACCGAACCCGATGTCTATTCCATCGATTCCCCGGGAGGCGTGGAATTTGTTTACCTCATCATCTCCGACCTTCCTATCATGGAGAATTTCTATTTAGAAGAATTATACATCTATGCCGAGGATGTCAGATCCGTGGATATCCATGTTAGACAGCTCTTTGGCCTTTATCCGATCTTCAAGCTCACCAATACCGATGGTGGAAGGATACACATAAAGCTCCAACAGCGCATTGGAGGGGAGAATGGTGTACCCTTGGAGGCCGGGATACTTGATGTAAGGTACCGAACCCTTCCCATCCTGGCTCCGTTGTTCGTGAACCACGTCTCCGTCTCACTGAGCACCAATCACATTATCATCCCGGAACCGATAACAACGGTCCTCGCTACAATCTGGGCCGGGCTCAGGGGACTGAAGGGGGTGATCTAATGAGGGCACTCACCAATCTGAGCAGCAAGCAGAAGAAAAGGGCAGCATTTCTCATCCTTGTGATAGTGGGAGTATCATACCTCCTCTATGCTGTGGCGATCCCGAGGGCGGAGCTTTCCGTTACCACGGTCGTGCACGAGAGCTTCTCCGGTATCTCCCTCGGCATCACGGTCAAGAATACCGGCACCCTTGACATGCAGGATGTCGGGATGAACATAACGATCACGGATTCCGAGGAGGAAGTGAGGTACGTTGAAGACGTTCGGATCGGGGACCTTGGAAAGGGAGAGAAGATCATCCATTCCTTCACCTATACCGCCCCTCAGGTGGGGCCCTACAATGTCACCCTGAGATTCACATATACCTGCGATGGCCGGGATTACAACGAGACCATTAACCACAGAATCGAGGATTACATGAACTTTGTGTGGAAGGATAAGCTAAGGGATTGGCGGTTTTAGATTGCTCCAGACTCAGACGGAATCGGATAGATTCAGGCGTAGAAGAGAGAAGCTTGTCGAGGCCCTGAAAAATAATGGATACATTCGCTCCCAGGAGGTCTACCAGGCGATGCTCCGGGTGCATAGAGAGGATTTTGTTTCGAGGATAAACAGGGAGTTCGCCTATGCCGACAGGCCGCTGCAGATCAAGGGAGGACAGACCATCTCGGCCCCTCACATGGTCGCGGAGATGTGCGAGGTGGCCGATCTTAAACCCGGGCATAAGGTGCTTGAGATAGGAGCAGGGAGCGGATATCATGCCGCGGTGATGGCAGAGATCGTCGGGCCCGGCATAGTCTACACAACCGAGGTCCTCCCCTCACTTGTAAAGGAGGCAGACGATAACCTGAGGAATGCGGGGATCGAGAATGTGGTGGTAAAGGAGCATGACGGCTCTTCTGGACTGAAGGAGTATGCACCCTTTGACAGGATTATCGTAACCTGTGCCTCACCTGGTGTGCCCAATCCTTTAGTCAAGCAGCTTGCTCCGGATGGTCTCCTTGTCATTCCCGTTGGGAATCTGTACCTTCAGACCTTAACCCTTGTGAGAAAAAACAAGAAGGGAAAGCTAGAAATGCAGAAGCGGATGGGGTGTGTTTTCGTCCCGATGAAAGGGAAATACGGGTTTGCTAATAAACGGTACTTATAAATACTATGTGGTAAACAGTTGGATCATCATGAAAAGAACCGAGTTTCTTAAAACTACAATAGGCATCCTTGAGAAGGCGGGTTTTTACACTGCCCGCATCCGCGAGTTCCCAAGGGTGAGCTTCAACCTGATTGCCCGAAGGGACGACCTGCTTATCATCGTAAGGGTAATCGTCAATATAGACTCGCTTTCCAAGGAGATATGCCAGGAGCTCAAGATAATCTCTCGCTACCTGAAGGCCTCGGTTTTCGTTGTGGGGGAGAAAAGCACCACCTCCCCCCTAAGGTCCGGAGTGGTTTACACAAGATACGATGTTCCAATAATAAATCTTGATACTCTCGAGGAGCTCTTTCTTTATGGGGTCCAGCCCTTATCCCATTCCGCACATGGAGGGTTCTATGTTTCTTTCGATAGGGAGCTACTTCAAAAGGTGAGGATGGAAAGACAGATCCCCCTGAGCACGCTTGCGGAGAAGGCCGGAGTGAGTAAAAGGGCAATACAGATGTACGAGACCGGCATGGACATATCCATTGATGCCGCCCTCCGTTTGGAGGAGTTTCTCGACCTGCCGCTCATCAAGGGCACAGAGATATTCTCCCGGAGATTCGAGGGTTTGTGCCATCATTCCCCTGATTTTTCACGATGTAATCCCTTTGAGAGGGAGGTAATGAAGGCACTGAAGCGGATTGGCACACATGTTGTTCCTATATACAGGTGCCCTTTTAATGCACTGACCGGAGAGGATGATTCCGTCATAATCACGGGCATCTCTCTGGTTAACAGGGAATTTACCGAGAGGGTCGGGGTCGTGTCGAAGATATCCAGGATTTCCGAGAGGCGTTCGATGTTCATTGTGGATGAGTTAAAGGACAAAATGAATGTGAAAGGATCTCCGTTGGTCGGGAAGAACGAAATAGATGGGCTAAAGGACCCCGCTGATATTGACAGGCTTATCGAGGACAGGGTGGAATGAAGGTCCTCCTGAAAGAAGTACGACCGGAAGTGCAGGTGGTACATCCTCGCTGTTCAGGACATTGAGATATGGTATCTGCAATGAAAATGGCACGACTTGACTGATTTGTGCTATTGTCCTTTTCATCTCCATGGATATCCGAAGGGTCATGAGTGTTTCTTTGGTATTTCCTTTATTCTTTTCCTTCGCCTTTCTTTTCTCCCTTTTCTTCGGTTTTGGGCTCTTCCTCCCGTGGAGTTTTATTCCTTGCCCGTTCTTCTTCCACAGGTTTCTCCCTGGTTTCGGTTTCCTTCTCTTCAGGATACTCGGGCACTCTTTCCTCTTCACCCTTTTTTCCACCGAGCGATATGACCCCCATCATGATCAAAACGATCAGTATCACAACTATCAGCACTACCACCACTCCGGCGATGGTCGCAGCGCTGCCGATGCCGCCTCCGTCATCATCGTCGTCATTATCCACACCGCTCTCCTTCGTGTAGGTTACCGTCCTGGTATCCTCATAGGATTCGTCGGTCACCAAGGTGCCGTTTGCGGTAATGGTATGGTCCCCTTCGGTGAGGTCGGTGGGCAGCGACAGTTTCCCCGAGAATTTGTTCCCGGTGATCGTGGCGATGATCATCTCGGTCCCGTCAAGGAAGAATCTCACGTGCCGGAGCTCGGCGTCCTCATCCATGGTGATGGTCCCCGAAATCGTTATTTCCTTTCCAGGTTCTATCGTGCCATTGACTTCATCGATCTTCACCGTGATGAAGTGCTCTCCCGATGCCGGGACATGGGTTATGGTCCTGTTCGCAGTGTCCGATTCACCTGTTACAAGTATGGCCCTGACCATTATAATATGGTCTCCCGGGGTCAGCCCGGACGGCAGGGTGATGGTGCCGGTATATTCGGTGTTTGTGAAGGAAGAAGCATTCACCATGAAATTCCCGTCCAGGTAAATCTTTACACTCTGGACGTCCGCCTGGGGTTCGACTGTTATGTTGCCGGCGACAGTGATAACTCTGCCCGGTTCAATCTTCTCCGGGATATCGTTTATTGTTATGGTTATCGTGTACTTACCCGACCCCGGATAATATGAAATAGTGCGGTTCGCATACCCTTTGTCACCCGGCTCGATTGTGACCTCCACCATGATCCTGTGGTCGCCCTCGGCAAAGTCCGCTGGAAGGTTCAGGGTTCCGGTGTAGTTCGTGCTGGAAAACGTGGTTGCATTGGTGCTGTTTCCGTTATCAAGGT
The DNA here is from genome assembly GCA_030630685.1 of Thermoplasmata archaeon. Classification (GTDB taxonomy): domain Archaea; phylum Thermoplasmatota; class DAOVMN01; order DAOVMN01; family DAOVMN01; genus DAOVMN01. The sequence continues at coordinate 22,386 of DAOVMN010000003.1, forward strand.
AATATTTCACTGCCTGCACTGCTGCTGCCGGTTCCACCGAGATCGTGCCTGCCACGGTGATGGCGGCATCGGGTTTCACTTCCTGAGACGGTTCAGCAATGGTTACGGTTACGACGTAATCAACGGGATCTGCATGATATGAAATGATCTCCTCCGCGGTGTTTGACTCGCTGCTCACGAGTATGGCTTCGATCTTTATCACATGATTTCCCTCTGTCAGGTCGCCCGGAAGTTTCAGCGTGGTCGTGTAATTCGTATTCGTGAAACTGTCCGCATCTTTCACATAGACGCCATCAAGATAGACTTTCACAACCTGCACGGTGCCGTCTGGAACGATGGTGATATTGCCCTCCACCGTCACGGTCGCGCCTGGCTTGATAGTTCCCGTAATATTGTCAATGGTCAC
>DAOVMN010000441.1 GCA_030630685.1 Thermoplasmata archaeon
AATCTCCTCAGCTTTTCCAACCTCCACATCCTGGTGGAATCCACTCTTTTTATGGAATTGGTCCTCCATGTCTCTGGAGATGCCGAATTAGGGCACGCGCTCTCACTTCGTTTAGCTGATTTGATTACAAAGGCCGGAGTAACCTACTCTGGAGAAAAAGTGGCTGCATACATCTCAGAGGCTCCAACTGTACCTGTGGTTGATGGTCTATTTGACGAATGGCAGAACCCGCGGATGGACACCCAGGGTGACACAGACAATCCGGATGTGGACCTGACAGATTACGATGCCCTTTCTCACGAGGAGAAGACCTATTTCTACCTGAAAGTAGAAGGGAACATACTCTCAGGGAAAGCGGTTCCCTCTACGAGGGCTATGAATATACCATCCGAGAGCGAGGGCGAGCCCTCGGATGACGAGCCTTCCACAGGAACGCAGGAGGAGAATCCTCTGCCTGTGGAGACGGGTGAGGATGCAGTTTATATTTTCCTGAGCGATTGGGATTTCACCGCGGAGGACGATTTCACCGCAGAGGGGAATAAGAGGGGTGGTTACCTGGTCAAAGAGGGCTTTTACGCCGATAAAATGGTGGAGATCAAAGGTCAGAACGGAGAGATCACCTCAGCAAAATATTACACCTTCAAAGGTCTTACTCCCTTCAACTGGTCCTGGAAGCCCGCGGGAAAGGCCGTAGCTGCCTCGGCAAGAAAGGAAATTGAGGCCTCGATAGAATTATCCGGGGAGTTCAGGGCGTACTTCCATGTGGTGAGCTGGGATGGTGAGGATGAGGATTACTCCGAGGATGCTATCAATTTCCATGAAATCATCCATGACGGAGGACGATATGTCGGTCAGGGTGCCAGCGGCGCCACACTCGGCTACTGGAGGTTCAACAACGAATGGGGCTACAGGAAGCCCATTACCATCGACTATACCAAAGTAGAGGCGGATTTAACTAACTACCCTGTCCTGGTTTCGGTAACGGATACCGATCTGAAGGATACAAATAATAGTGGACCTGTGCAACCAGATGCCGATGACATTTTCTTCACCAAAACAGACGGTACCAGACTCTCCCATGAGATAGAAAAATATACCGGCTCTACCGGTGAACTGGTTGCCTGGGTGAAGATTCCGAGCCTTTCTTCAACAGCGGATACAGAGCTCTACATGTACTACGGCAATTCCGAATGTTCGAGCCAGCAGGATGCGGAGAATGTCTGGGATTCGAATTACAAGATGGTGCAGCATCTGGAGGAAAGTCCCGCAGATACCGACCCGGCGTTTAAGGATTCTACTTCAAATGACAATGATGGAACAGATTATGGTTCTATGACTTCCGGTGATCAGGTAACGGGTCAGGTTGATGGTTCTATAGATTTTGATGGAAGTGATGATTACGTTTCAGTGCCACATGATACGAGTCTGAATCAAGATCAAACAATAACTGTTTCGGCGTGGATCTATCCCAGAAATATAAATGTGTTTGGCTGGAAAAGAATAATAGAAAAGAACTCGTGGATTAAAGATGGATGGACTTTCTTCCATTCACTTTTTAACAATCCCGAATTATATGTCGATATAGATGGCGATTGTGTGAACTCAAATCAGATAATATCAGAGAACCAATGGCAGCATATAGCGTTTACATATGATTCCACCTACTTGAAGATATACTACAATGGAGTGGAGGTTTATTCTGCGCCCAAGGTTTACACACTTTCTTCTACAAACCCTTTGATTGTAGGACACGCCAATGGCGGGGGGGATTATTTCAACGGCAAGATCGACGAAGTCAGTATATCATCAACGGCAAGGAGCGGAGATTGGATCAAGACCTCTTACAACAACCAGAACAATCCTTCCACTTTTATGAGCTTCGGGAGTGAGTTGCAAAATTGGCAATACCGCAAGAAAATAACGATAACAGAGAACTCAGGCTCCACTCTAACAGACTATCCGATTAAGCTCGATGTAGCCTATGATTCAGATATGCAAAATGATTTTGACGACATACGATTCTTAGATGACAGCAACACTGAGTTATCCCATTGGCGAGAGAGCTATACTGCAAGTTCGTCTGCAGTCGTCTGGGTGAAAGTTCCAACTATTACAGCATCAACCACTACAGACATTTACATGCACTATGGTAATCCGTTCGCCAGTTCTGCGAGCGATGGTGAGGCCACCTTCGAGTTCTTTGATGATTTTGAATATACTGACAGTCCGTCAA
>DAOVMN010000281.1 GCA_030630685.1 Thermoplasmata archaeon
AGAGTTTCTCCTCTCAGGGATGGTGAAGATGCTATTGGAGATCCCATCAACATCTGTCAACGCATTATGGATTGCGGGGATGCCAATCATATCCTTGCTTCAGATCATTTTGTGGCAACAAAAATTGGAAGGCGACCACCCTATGAGAACTTCCATAACCTTGGAGAAGTTGAAGTAAAACACAGGGAAAAGCTGCGTATTTTCAATTACTTTGATAAGGAGTGTGGAAATTCAGACCTCCTACAAATTCTCTTTCGTTGGAGGAAGCCTTGGGAAGATGCATCTGCTGAAAGAATAGGAGCTTTTCGAGATTTACGGTCTAAAGCCAAGAATTCAATGTTAGTTATGGGTGTTGGGATGACTTTCTTTTCAAGTGATTTAAACTATCTTAATAACCTTCTTGAAAGAGGACTTATTGTAAAACTCTTGATGATTAATCCAGATATTATATCTTCAACACCTAACGATAAAAGTTCTTACTTTATCAAATCAAAGCTTTTTGAAGATTATTTTGAGAGACAAGGATATAGTACGGATGTAAGAACATCTCTAAATAGGTTAACAGATTTTATTGAAAAAAGAAAAGAATTAAAAACCAGAGAGAAAGGAAAGGTAATCTTAAAAAAATATTCTTACTTTATCCCATTAAATGTGACCATAATTGATGAAAAAACCGAAAAAGGACAAATTCTGATAGAGTGGTGTCTTCCATTTAGTGATTGGAGATTAAACAGTTTTCTTTCTTCGCAACAACATAAAGAATTTTTTGAGATAATCAATAATAGTATTGAGAGGGTATGGAAAGGAAGTGAAATGGTTATAGCTGATGATTGTGAATAGATCTAAAAATAGGTGGTGAGAAATGGGATTCTGGCGGAAACAGCAGATTTCGTTCTTTTTAACCACTAATTGCAATTTAACATGTTATTACTGCTATATGCCTAAGATGAAAATCAATCCTGAAGATGAATTCATTGATACCGACTTTACCCGTGCAGGTCTCCATGACTTTTTCGCAACAAATCCTTCTCGAACGATACGATTTTTTGGTGCCGGTGAGCCCACTATGGCTTTTACACAAATGATTGAAATCACCAAGCAAGCTCGTCAAATGGTTGGGTCTGCATTGAGTATTGAGGTGGAAACCAATGGTTATTTCTCAAGGGAGATAGCGGACTGGATCGAAAATAATGTAGATATCCTCTGGATTTCCTGTGATGGACCGCCAGAGATTCATGACGCCCAAAGGCCTACTTGTGACAATCAACCTAGTAGCGAGGTAGTTCTTAAAAACGTGAGACGATATGCCAAGTGCTCTAATATGCAGTTTGGAGTTCGTGCAACAATTGCATCTGAAAATTTGGACCAACAGACAAAATTAATCGAATATTTTCATAGTTTAGGAGTAAAATATGTGGCTGCCTCTCCCACCTACCATTCACAACTTAATCCTCGTATTAAAACATCATCGTTAGTCGAATTTGCTAAGCATTTCGTGCCGGCATTTTATAGGGCAATAGAACTTGGTATGTTTTACCAGACACTACTTATTGTCAATTTCGACGAAGAGGTTGACATATACTGCCAAGCCTGTAAACCTTGCCCACGCTTAACCACAGACGGTCTTGTTTCATGCTGCGACTGGGCCTCCCTCGGCCCTAAGTATTTACCTGGCTCTTTACAAGAATGCGTTTATGGATATTTTGACAAAACGACGGGGCGAATCATTTATGACCAAACAAAAATCAAGCGTATTCAGCAAAGGAACGTTTCTTATCTTGGTCAAAATAATTGCAAAGGCTGCAAGGCTTTACGCCATTGTGCTGGCGGATGTGTTGGAAAGATGATGGCTGAGACGAACGATCTATATAAGGCAACCGACGACTGGTGCGCTGCTGTACTTTATTTGTTTGATAAATTACCCGTGAATGAAGGGTTATTCCCATATCTGCATCCTTGACAAGGTAGAGTGAAAAAAATGGAACAGCTCTATTTATTGAATGCTCGCAACAGGCAGATAACACGGTGTATGCGGTTCGCTTCGCTCACCCAAATGCTCGGCTTTGCCTCGCACTTCGCATACACCGATACCGTTATACGCAATCGGCTTTTCCTCTCCAAATCATTAACAAAACTCATTTTTCTTCCATAACTTGCATTCTGAATTGAGAACCTGATGATAAGAGGAATGCCCTCCCAAACACACCACCCCGAGCCCATGCTCTCCACATCCCTAACACACCCTCTTTTAATCCTCTCGAAAAGCCGTGGAAATCCGTTCGATCCGTGGCATCCGTGGTCTATTGCCTACTCGCTACGTTACAACACAGTCCCTCTATCCCGCACCACGGTGGGATAATGTTTTTATGCCATCCTTGACAACTCAGGCAAAAAGGTGATCACATGAGCATCTTCAGAATCTCAGGCACATTCAAGATGGGATCCAGGACAGCGAAATTCACAAAAGAATTCATTGCCGACACCACGGAAAGGGCAAAAGAGCTGACCTATTCCATAATCGGCAGCAAGCACGGCACCAAAAGGTCTCATATTTCGTTCGGCAAAATCGAGGAGATCCTCCCCGAAGAAGTAACCGACCCGGTCGTTAAACACATAGTGGAGGCAAAGCAAGATGGAGATCGATGAAGCATTAGGGACCCTTCAGGTCCAGAAGGCCTACATGGCCAGCATGGCAAAACAGCTCGAACTCATCGAACACACTATCGAGGAGCACAGGATCGCCAAGGAAACCCTTGAAGGGCTTGAAGGTAAAGAGGTAGGGAGCGAGACACTCGTCCCTCTCGGCGGGGGTACAAAGGCCTTTGTGTCCCTTGGAGATGTCACCAGGGTCATCGTGAGCATAGGCCTGGGTGTGGAGATGGAGATGACCATGGAAAAGGCCATCGGGCATCATTCCTCACTCCTGAATAAACTCACCAAGGAAAAAGGGAATATCCAGGAGAAGTTCAAGGAACTGGAGATGCAGAGTTCCGCACTCTCCTCTGCAGTGGAGCAGGCCTACGCAAGGCTGATGCAACAGCCGAAGCAGCCGTCAGGCGGGCAGGATCTGATGTCCTGATATGGAAAGGAAAGCACATGTTCAAAGGTCTGAACCCACATTTAGCCCACCTTTTTACCCCCCGATCCAGCCAGAGGGAACTATCTGAGGGACGGGGTTAGATTGTTTGATAATCAACGCCATGATTTTGTTTCATCCCGGTGAGAACAGAAAAGAATGTTTAAATACTACAAAAAGAAGTGTATACCATGAACGAGACAAATTCCCTCAACGACGAACAAGACAACCTCATTAGAGCGATGATTTTGGTGAGCGGTGTCGTGCAGGAAGCTGGCTACAGGGGCACAATCCTCCCGATTGCAAGAAGGCACAAACTCAAAGGCCTTGTCGAGAACATACCAGATGGAACAGTCAAAATAATCGCTGAGGGACCTAAGGAGACCATCAAGAGGTTTATCAAAGAGATAGATATCCAGAACGGCGTGATCGAAGTCGAAAAGATCGATGTGGATTTTTCTGAGCCAACAGGTGAATTCAAATGGTTCAAGGTAAAATATGATGACATGGTATCTGAGATATTTCAGGGTTTTGGAACAGCAAAAAAATATTTTGATAGGATTGGAGACAAAGTGGACAGGGGATTCGAGAGGATGGGTACAAAGATCGACAGCGGCTTCGAGTCGATGGGTACAAAGATCGACAGCGGCTTCGAGTCGATGGGTACAAAG
>DAOVMN010000320.1 GCA_030630685.1 Thermoplasmata archaeon
AACATCAATTACCTGTACATGATTACTTGTCTGTCCTGCATTGTTTTTCGTCCAGGTCCCATCGAAAGGCGTCCCGTCATTTTCCCAAACTTCAAGTTCGTAAGAAGCATATAGGTCAGTCCCAGTTGCAACATCTAGATCACCATCGTTATCAAAATCTGCTATTGCGATATTGTTAATGTCATCGCTTGAACCAATATCGTGTCGATTCCATGTTCCACTGAAAGGTGTTCCATCGTTTTCCATTACAAAGATTTCTCCGTTCCTAGTACCAACCAATATATCTTTGTCCCCGTCATTATCTAAATCTGCTGTTGCAGTTGACAAAACATCACTAGTTGTGGCAACAACAGGGTTCCCCTCGCCGAAACTTATTTCCAGAGATTCCCACACGTCTACACTCCTGCTCGCCACATTATTACTCCAGTTCCCATCCCCTGGCTTAACATCATCCACAACCACATAAATCTCATGCACACCCCCGCTCTTCGGCGTCCACTCAATACTTGCATGCGCCGTGGCGTTCGACCAGACAGCAATGTCGTCTGTACCGATCAGGGTGCCGCCTCTGTCTGGGTTGCCGTCGTAGAAGCGGACCGTGGCGGTGGCAGTGGCGTTGAGCTGCCAGATGTCGAGGTTGGAACCACCATCCTCTTTAGAAGTATAAATGATCTTTGAATCGTCTGGAGAAAAAACGGGGTATTCCTGCTTGTAATCTTCATAGGTTAGTTGTACGTGATTCTTCCCATCTGAGTCCATAAGCCAAATGTCAGAATCTGCACCTCCATCCTTATTATTAGAGGGGTAAATGATTTTGTCACCTTTAGAAGAGAAATGTGGGTCATCATGAGCATAACCATCTGAAGTTATCTGTGTTTCAGTACTCTTTGAATCCCAAGTTGTTCCATTTTTAGTCAATAACCAAATGTTAGCTACACTACCACTATTTTTCGTTGACCAACTCACAATTTTATTCCCATCATTATTGAATGCAGGGTATCGATATTCCCCACCGCTGGTCAACTGCCTTTTCTGCGTGCTGTTTATATCGAGTATCCATATGTCACTCCCATCACCCAAGGCATAGAAAAAGACGATCTCTTTCCCATCTGGTGATATGTCGCCAGCGAATTCCTCATCAGATGACTCTCCGAAAAATTTCGTCTCATTATTGCCATCAGAATCCATTTTATATATGTCCCAATGGTTGTTTGATGCTAAAGATACAGAGTAGTAAATCGTCTTTGAATCGGGACTGTAAAATGGTCGCGTGGCATATCCATCTTCGTTGGTTAATTGGGTATGGTTGCTACCATCGGATTTCATCATCCAGATATCATTATGTGATCCAGCATCTTCATTTGAGGAATAAATCACATTATTTCCATCTGGACTGAAGGCATGTGAAGTCTGGGCATAATCCTCATCCGTGATCTGCCAGTGCTCGATGCTCGTATTCCCGATGTTGTGCACCACCGCCTCGATGGTCACGGTGTCGCCCGCCGTGGGACTGGCGTCGGAAAAAGTGATGTCTTTCGATTCCACCTTCAAATCTGGGTTCTCTCCATCCCCGCGGCCATCGCCGCCGGCTTCCTCGGGCACAAGCACGGCCACCATTCCGGCCATGACCATGCCGAGCGCCAGGGCGATCGCAACTATCTTCCCAAACTGCTGGGCAGCAAGGGAATCCATTCGCCCGCTCCTGCGGGAGTTCATCAGGGTTTTCCTGTGGTTTCGGGTTGATTTGGGTACAATCATGTGAAGCACCGGATATCTCAAAAACATAGGAAGTATATATAATAATTGGGACAAAATTTTCCCTATTTTTTCCCTATTCCGTGCGGAAGCGCGAAAGTCCGCTGTGGGAGAGGGAATTATCGGTTTTTGTAGGGCGGAATTTATCACGAATTACACAAATAGACGAATGCCACGAATTTGCCAGGGGTTAGTTTACAACTTGAGTTCGCCTCTCGATATTCGTGTAATTTGTTCATTCGTGCCATTTGTGATTTCCATGTCGCTTGTGCGAAACTCATCACGAATTACACAAATAGACGAATGTCACGAATTTGATCACCACAGATCTCGATAGGTTATTTTTTGACAGGAACTAAGGGAGTTATTCCACCCCTTTGCCGGTCAGGCGGAATTCCGCTTCCTTTGCCTCGGGTACCGAGCGGTGCTTGATGAGTACCGCCTTCCTCAGGCCGATCCCGATCTTCTCCAGTCGGATGATGGTCTTGGCGATGTGGGCCATGGTCCTCCCGGAGAAGGGATGGACATCATCATTGGAGCCGTACACCTGTGCTGTAACAACAACCGGCACCATCGTCTCCCTTGCAAACCTCTGGAGCTGGATTATCTGTCCGAGGAAGGTCCTGTCTACCTCGGGATCTTTGCTGGAGCCCATGCGGGTGTAGATGTTCACGGTGTCCACCACCACAAGCCCGAGCTCGGGTATCCTTTTCAATCCCCTGATGTTCTTCCCCTGCTCATCAAGGGAAAGAGGCTTGTACACAAGGAAGTTCCTCATGACCACCTCGAATTTCTCTCCGCAGATCTGTTCGAGCCTTTCCATGGAAACCCCTTCGGTGTCCAGATAGGCCACCTTCTTACCGGAAGCGGCTATCTCCCTGCCCAACTGAAGGCAGATGTTTGTCTTGCCTGTTCCTGCTTCTCCGTAGATCTCCGTGATGATGCCGGGCTCGAATCCACCGGATAACATCTCATCGAGGGACTTTGCTTTCATTGGGAATCTCATGCCCTTGCATCTGGGAATGGCTATTTATTTTTTGCCTGTTTCACTCTGTTGTAAACCAAAAAGCCAACTGCTCCAATAATTGTTAGGCTAATAAAAAATATTGACCAACCCTTAACATCTTCAAACGAATCATCATCTGGTTTTTCACTCACTTCCCAGTAGGAAAGATTTCCTCCCTGTTCCATTACGATGAGATGGTTATCGACAACCACCAGAGCATGTGGGTTTTTGAAATATGTGCTCCATATCGTTTTACCATCTGAAAGTCTTTTTATCCCAATCTCATCTCTGTTCAGCCCATGATAGAATACCACATCTTTGCAAATAAGGGGTGAATCCGTACTTCCTGGCCAGCGAGTTTTCCAGATTCTCTCTCCATTTGTGGCATTTGTACATATCATAACCCCATCGTTCGAAAAAATAACATTATTTTCATACACAGAAGGGGATGTATCGTCTGAAACAAATTGGATACGCCATAGCTCTTCACCCGTTTCAATATCAAGAGCGTAGTTTGTATGTGACCCCATGGTCGTGGTGACGAACACCCTTTCATCTTCCACAACCGGTGACGAATGGATACTTGCCTCAGCGTCAAATTCCCAGATCAAATCAGTCGTACCCCATTCCCATGGA
>DAOVMN010000092.1 GCA_030630685.1 Thermoplasmata archaeon
CTTTTCTTCAGCTCTCTCTTCCTTTTCCTCGACCACTTCTTCGGCCCTTTTGTCTTCGGCAGAAGGGCTAGGAGAAATCTGGCGAGCCTGCGGTTCACCTTCAGCCCTTTTGCCTTCGGCAAAATCCCTGGGGGAAATTTGGCGAACCTGCGGTTCACCTTCGGACTCATCCTTTTTAACAGCCTCCTCCAAAGGGACCTCGGACTGCGCCTGAAGGGCAATCTTGCGGGTCCTCTTTAGCTCGGCCATTATTCTCTCATTTCTTTCCAATTCCTCGCGCCTCTTTTCCGTAAAATCATAGAATGTGTTCTCCTCGATAACATCCTTGCCCGTGTTCCTCCATTCCTCACCCTCCCTGAGTGCCTCCGCCATATCGATATTCACGGCGAGCATGAGTTCCCCGAAGCGGTTCTGAACACTCTCTGACGGGAACCTGCAGAACCCGCCTTCGTGTTTTATGACAATGAAATCCTCCTCTGCACTCACCACCTCGCCAAAGGGATTACCGTCAGAATCCTTCACCTTCTTTGACAGCATCTCGATGAGGGGTTCTTCCCGGCTCTCCTCTTTTTTTGCCTTTCCCCCACCCTTCTTTCTTCCAAAGAACCTGATCATGCGCTCAGGCCTCCCTGCATCTCATCCGTGCGCTTTTCCTCCAGTTCAGCCACCTTCTTCTCCACATCCCTCAGGTCCTGAAGATAGATGTTCTTCCTGTTCTCCCAGTACTTCCTCAGGCTCGGTGAGCTGATCCTGGACTTCCTTTCGATCTCCTTTATCTTCTTCCTGAGGTCCTGCCTTTCCTTGGCCAGTCTCCTCAGCTCCACCAGGGTTGGGGTGATCTCCTTTCCGGAGACCAGATCCTCCACATCGGGACTGACCTTGGGTGCCAGGCGGTAAAGGGAAGGATGGATCCTCCCGAGCCAGGGATAGGCCCCTCTGTACCAGCCCCCGACAAAGAATATGGCACTTATGCCGAGCAGGGAGATATCGAGATAGGGGCGCTTGAATAGGCGGACCGAGGGATTACCGAGCACGAACCCTATGAGGATCACAACCGCTATGGACATGGCGATGCCAAGGGTGATCCGATAGAGCATGTCGAACTCCTCGTCCAGTTCCCCCTTTCTCGGGAAGAGGAGCTGGATCAGGGTGTAACCTGGAAGGAATAATACGAGTATAAATCCATAGATTACCTGCAGCGGGTTATAATACATGGGGTCAATATCTCAGACCAGTTACTTAAAATTATTGGAATAAAAAAGGGGCACCAGGAAAGATTTCAGGGCCTAAAACAATGGGATAAAAACCAGAGCCACGATGGACATCAGCTTGATGAGGATGTTCAGGGACGGACCCGAGGTGTCCTTGCAAGGGTCTCCCACTGTATCCCCGACCACTGCTGCCGCGTGGATATCGGTACCTTTTCCCCCAAGGTTCCCTGCCTCGATATACTTCTTGGCATTGTCCCAGCTCCCTCCGGCATTGGAGAGGAATACGGCCATAAGGAATCCGGTGGCAATGGAGCCGGCCAACATACCGCCGAGAGCGGCTTTCCCGAGGACCACACCAACTACGATAGGCGCTACGATGCTCATGACCCCGGGGGCGATCATCTCTTTGAGCGCGCCCTCGGTGGAGATGGCGATGCAGCTCTCGTAATCCGGCTTCTGTTTCCCTGTGAGTATGCCTGGCATCTCCCTGAACTGCCTTCTTACCTCCTGGACCATGCTACCCGCCGCCCTACCAACCGCCCCCATGGTCATGGCCGAGAATATAAAAGGAAGCAGTGCCCCGATGAAGAGTCCGATCATAACCCTATTTTCTGTAAGCGAGAGGTCGGCGGGTTCTATTCCGGAAACCTCGGCATAGACAGAGATCAGTGCAAGAGCGGTAATTGCGGCAGAGCCTATGGCGAATCCTTTCCCCATGGCGGCGGTGGTGTTCCCGACCGCATCCAGGGCCTCGCATCTTTTCCTTACCTCCTCTCCGGCACCCGACATCTCGGCGATACCTGCCGCGTTGTCTGCAACCGGACCGTAGGCGTCCGTGGCTAAGGAGAATCCCAGGGTGGAGAGCATACCAACCGCTGAAAGGGCGATACCGTAGATCCCGGCCACCTCATAGGCCACATACATGGCTGTTATAACCGCCAGTACCGGGATCCAGGTCGAGAACATCCCGTTGGCAAGCCCTTCGATTATATTGGTGGCGGGTCCGCTTCTTGAGGCCTCAGCGATCCTTCTGGCCGGGCGTTTCTGCTCGGAGGTATAATATTCTGTGCTGGTTCCGATCACGATCCCCGCGAGAAGCCCGGCGAGTATGGCCCAGAAGGGATCTATGGTATCCATCAACATCCAGACCGTGATGGCGGAAAGCCCGGCCATGATGGCGGAACTCCCATAAAGCCCGAAGTTCAGCACTTTGTAGACATCCGCATCCTTGCCCATCTTAACGATGAATGTCCCAACGATCGAGGAGAAGATACCGATCGCAGCAATGAACAGCGGAAGTGCGATGGCATACTCATTGAAATCGCTTCCCGCTATGGTCACGCCAACTGCCCCGAGGGCCATGGTAGCGATGATGGAATCCACATAGGACTCGAAGAGGTCCGCTCCCATCCCTGCCACATCACCCACATTGTCACCAACGTTATCCGCGATCGTTGCCGGGTTTCGTGGATCGTCTTCAGGGATCCCCTGCTCCACTTGCCTACAAGGTCGGCCCCGACATCCGCGGCCTTTGTGTAGATACCCCCGCCCACCCTGGCGAAGAGGGCGATAGAGGAAGCACCGAAGCCGTAGCTGAAAAGAACGGTGGTGGCATCCTCCGCAGAATACCCCGCGGCAAACCTTGTGACCGAGTACATGACCACGATACCAATGGTGCCAAGGCCAACCACGGACATGCCCATAACACTACCGCTCGAGAAAGCAACCCTGAGACCTTCATTCATGGAACGTGAGGCAGCATCCGCGGCCCTGGCGTTGGATGCTGTGGCGATCCTCATCCCGATGTTCCCTGCCAGCACGGAGGTGATGGTGCCCAAAAGGAAGGCCACGGGAGAAAGTGGTTCCATGTCCGTGGTAAAGCTCAGTATTGAAAGGATGGCCGCAACGATGATAACAAAAAATATCAGGGTCTGATATTCTCGCATGAGGAATGCTTTTGCCCCATCCTGTATCGTTTTAGAGATCTCTTCCATCTTTTTCGATTTTATCTTGATACTTTTGAGCTTCATGGCGAGATGGAAAGCAAATCCAAGGGCAGCAAGGCCCGCGATAAATGAAATCAACAGTTCAGGATGCAATGACATCGTGTGTTCCTCCGGGTTGCGTGCCCATATTATTGTTGTATTTAGAAGTTATCCAAAAATCCCGGGACTGGGACAATGTTGTAAGATAGTGAATAAGAACGCGGATGACACGGATTTGCCGGATTTTCGCGGATTTGTGTTTTATCCGTGTCCATCCGGCTTGACGACCAAAGGTCATCCGCAGCGAAAACAAGTTTTCACTTTTAATCCGCGTCATCCGTGTTCCCAAGTCTGGCCGCAAACGCAAAATCTCAGTTCCTTATTCACTATGTCTCCGAGTCCCTTATTCGCTAACCTGTAACATAGTCCCCCCAGGACTTCAAATTTGATTCCCAAAACTATATTTATCCAGTTCTTGAAAGCCTACACATGAGAAGGACCTTTCTGCTCACCATTGACCTTGAGGAATTCGGCAGGGTCGGGGGAGAAAAGAGCTTCGCCCTGAGCCACCGGGGGACCGAGAATCTCCTGCAGGTGCTCACCCGAACCCGGCTCCCGACCACCTTCTTCGCCACCATAGAATTCGCCTCGCACTATCCTCACCTCATCCGCAGGATTGCCCAGAAGCACGAGGTCGCTCTTCACGCCTACGATCACACCCACAACTATCGAACCATGGAGCCCGAGGAGGCCGGGGATTATCTGAGAAAGGGAAAGGACCTCCTCGAGGATATGATCGGCCAGGAGGTCTATGGCTTCCGTGCACCCCGGATGCAGGCCCCAGGAATGCCGGTACTGAAGAAGGCAGGGTTTCGCTACGATTCCTCATTACATCCGACCTTTGTTCCCGGGCGGTACAATGCCTTCAGGGGGAACCGGGGAATCGGAAAGGGGAACGGGATCGTGAGGATTCCGGTATCCGTCACACCAGGCCTCAGGTTGGCATTCTCCTGGCTCTGGTTCCGGACATTAGGAGTGGGGTATGCCAAGCTCTGCACCCGCCAGAGTGAGAAAGGGATGGATTACGTGTGCATCTATTTTCATCCCTGGGACTTCGTGGACCTGAGACGGACAGAAGGACTGCCTATTGGTTTTGCAAGGAATACACACAGAAGCCCTGCAATGCTGGAACGTTATATCGGTTGGCTGAAAAAAAGGGGTTACAGGTTCAGCACGGTCGTGGATTTTCTCAGAGAGAAGGGATGGTTGTAGGGTTCGGGGGCACCAATGCCCGAGCCGGTATCCGAGGAGCCTTTTTACAAAAGCGTTAACAACCTTTGGTCATCCCGCACTCGGAAGCTTCGATTACTCATATTCACTTTCGGTTCCCTTATTTTCTTCTATATCTCAATCTTCTTTCCTCTGTACTGTATCAACAATCGCTTTAGCTATTGAGTTGTGGAAATATGCCATTCTTTCCTCGTGGTCTGCTAGAGCTTTTATAGTCTCCTGACCCAACTCAAAACTTAAGACACTTGCTTCCTCCTTAGCTACCATTGTCATCATAATTCCTGCGAGGGCGGCAAAACCAGTCCCAAAACACATAATTACGATTCCTTCGGGGGATTCCGTATATACTTCAAATAAGGCTCCAACAATAGCAAGGATAATTCCCGTTCCCCCAACTAATAAAAGGAAGTTCTGTGTTCTTTTGGATGCAACCAATTTCTCCATCATTTTCGTTTTATTAGCTCCATTCCCGTTGGTAAGCCCGCTCCCGTTTGTGAGGCCGTTCCCGTTTGTGAGGCCATTCCCGTTTGTGAGGCCATTCCCGTTTGTGAGCCCACTTTTAAGGGCAATTGAGGGTTTTGCAATCCTTTTTCCCTCTTTGTTGAGTTTCATAGTATCCACTCTGTGTATTTAAGCGAATGTCAAGCGCACAGTTATACTTACACACTGGTTTAGGTTTATAAAGTTTGCGGCAGTTTGAGCGGAGACGATTAAATCAGACAAATTTTCATTACCTGCGGGTTCTAAGACCCTGAGATCTCCTTTGCTTTCCAGTAAAATATCGTCCACAACAGAATATCCACCGCTACCATTATAGAAAATATACGCCCTCCCTCGATTGTAGCTGCCGTACTCCGATGCACCCACAAGGATGTCATTAACCTTGGAGTTCCCGTCGAAGTCCCCAACCGCTACCGATGAACCAAACTTCTCCTCGCAGGCGGTGTCATAGTTTGTTAGGTCCACGTTGGGATTGAATACATTGCCCTTATCATCTTTCACTGGGTTGGTCCATTCCTCGAACAGACCATCAACCACTGGGACCCCAGGTGCCTCCGAGATGTAGGCCGTTCCTTTTGGAGTCAGCATCAACCTCGAACATTGGTGCCCAGGCATTCCAGTCGTGGCCTCCACGAGGAGTCTCGGTGCGGTAGCGAACATTGTACTGGTAGAGCCGGGCGGAGAGTACGGTTCCCCTTATGCCCACGATCGCTATGAGATAATCCGCACCCATGCCGTTGATGGCGTAGCCTGTGTTATCCGCGTTGTCGGTGTCAAGGAATATCTGTACCAGATCAGGGTTCTCTCCGTCTCCACTCAGGATTTCTCCCTCTGTTTCGAGATAGAAGGAAAGGAAGGTGTTGTGAATATGGAGCCTGTACTCGATCATGTCAAGGGAGGTCCTTGGGGCGTCCCCCAGGCTGTTCGGATAGGCATAAATCCCGTTCCAGTCCGAGAATTTGCCATCAATATCAGAAATAGTTCTACTTTGTCCACTACCTGGGCCTTCGTATATCTCGATAGTTTCACCTATCCATTCATCATCAGTCCATGTTTTATCGTTATCAGTAAGTGTTGTTGCACAATCCTTTCTGGATAAGGATATTTAGAATAGAGCACGATGGGCTCACTGAGAACCTTGTGCGCCTTGAGGACCTTCCAAGATGAAAAGAGGTCTGAAATTACATAAAATTCTCTGCATAAGATTTTCCCATAAAACCCACCATTTATAAATAAAATGGCTCTTTTCCACTTCTCTCTGTTCTAACAGGACCTTTTTTACAAAAAGCTCCAGAAAAACACTTAGGGTCAGTAATCCCAATCAACCAGATGTGCCCCCTCGCTTTGCTCGGGGGCACCAGTGCCCGAGCCGGGATTCGAACCCGGGTCAGAGACTCCGCAGGCCTCAAGGATGTCCAAACTACCCCACTCGGGCATATAAAATAATCCGTGCAGAAAAGGTAGGGGGTAAGGGAGGTTGGTTTCAGTAAAACCCTTCGGCTTCCTCTGCATAGGTCTCCTTGATGGAGACCCTGTCCGGGAAATATCTCAGGACAATTACGTCCCCAACATCCTGGATCCAGCGGTAGGGCACACAGATATTCTGTGCGTTCTCAATGATCCTTTCATTGGTATCTACAAGACAGATCCCATCCACCCTGCAATTATCGATATCGAGATCGATGTTCTTAACCTCTCCGATAAGAAATCCCTTTGGGCTGTAAACCAGACGGCTAATCAGATTCGTAATCTCTTCCAACATGGTTATCATCTTCCAGCATCAATAACAGCTATTTTAAGATTTCTGTAACGTGGTGTCCTTATCGCCTCCAGATGGGGAGCTTCTGGTCGTAGCCTATGAGCTTCGTGCCGGTTACTGCAGCGGTTGTGTAATCCAGGGCCCTGAGGTCGTCCTTTGTGATCCCTGTAATAGCATGATGGCCGGTATAGGCCACCAAGACCCTTACTTCCTCCGCAAGGCGATGAAGTGAGAATGCCTCCCTTTCGTTCTCCACCATTGCCCCTTTGTCCGGATGGATCAGGGCCACGCCCTTCGCTCCCAGGGCTAACAGTTTGATTATGTCCTCCCCGCTGGTAAATTCCCCTATAACTAAAAGGGAGACCTCATCCTTACTATCTGAATCTTCCAGTGCCTCCATCGCCACGGTGAGGGCACTGGCAGGAAGCTGGGATTTTAGAATAATTACATCGGGCTTGGCTCTTGCCAAGGAAAAGACACTTTCATAGATGTTCTCCCCGGAAAGGGTGACAAAGATCGGTACCGCTCCTCTGGTGATCTCCCTGAGGAGCCCTAAGAAGTTTCCTATATCCTCGGGCGTGTTGATGTCCAAGGGCCTTTCGGGAATTGGGCTGATGAGCTCTCCTCCCAGGTGATAGGCCGAGCCGCTGCCCATCACCAGCTCCACCCCTTTACCACGAGATAGGTGGTCCACCGTGATGCCCTCTCTCTCCGGGGGAATGCTGATGATCCTGGGTGCTCTATGGGTATCCGAATCCCCTTCGGGCGCCTCGTTGGCGAGGATGGGGATCTTCAGCTTTTCGGCCTCCCTGAGCACTGCAGCGCTGGTGTTTCCTTCGCCATAGATAATAAAAGGAGAGGAAAGCTTGAGCACTCCAAGGCCCGTACCAAATTTAACCTTGAGGTCCACTTCCTCCCGATCTTTCATCTCGTCCATCGAGAAGAGGGGAAACGAAGGTGTTAGAAGGAGCTTGTCGAGGTATCCTTCTGACGCGCTGTGCAGCACCACAGGATATCCTTTTTCCCCTGAGACCTCACTCCCCGTTGCCACCA
>DAOVMN010000479.1 GCA_030630685.1 Thermoplasmata archaeon
AGGGTCTTGACGGCGACCTTATCGATATCTCTGGGATCGACAACACAACCTATACTTCAATCAAACTCAAAGCGGTTTTCAATTCCTCGGAACCCGGAGGTGCGGCCCTCGATTATTGGTGTGTCCGCTGGACAGGGGCCCCCGGGGCCTGGGGGGATTATTTCACAAGGGAAACCACGGTCTCGTTTGACTGGAAGCCTTTGAAATCAGGAGACACCAATATCACGGTTCAACTCGTGTCCCCGGATGATGAGATTGATGGGAACAACAACATCACCCGCTTTGTCACCGTGCCTGAAGCCCCGGAATTCGAGATATACCCGAATAAGCTTTCAGTGAGCATGAAAATAAACGAGTCTATAACGAGAACCATCCGCCTGAAGAACAACGGGAACAGTTCCCTGAACTGGTCTTTGGGGGAAAAGATCAAGTCCTCGGTAAAGGTTGCGATCTTGAATTACGGATCAAAACCCTCATATCTTACTGGTGGAAATGACAATCTATATTCTGATTATTCCAATGCACTCTCCTCGGACGAGAGGATTACCCGCGATGTGGTCACCTCTCTCGATTCCGCCACAATATCGGGTTATAACACCATAATCCTACCCGACAATGCGGTTCCGGACTCAAATCTCGATGATGTGGAAGCGTGGTTCGTCCCTGGCAAGACCATCATCTGTGTGGACAGTGCAGCCAGCTATGCTGGATATTCAGGTTTCATGTGGCCGGATTCGGAGGGTTCCAATGGATATGATACTTACTGGACCTATGGTTCGCTGTCCAATGACCAGAAGGTGGTACTGGAGCACCGAATAACCCGGGCTTACAACCTCAGCGATATCCTGAACTCAAGGAGTAGCTGTGCCAGAATGTACGAGAATAAACTGGAGCCGAACACAGTCGTCTTCACAGAAAGCAACAGCGACAGTACCAAAAAATATATTGCCGGAAGGAATGTAGAGGACGGAGGAAGCATCATCGTGCTTGGTCCCATGCCACGTGGTTTGAGTTTAAATCAGTTGTATCCGCTCATCCGGGAGACCTGTTTCGGACTCGAAGGAGGTAGTCCGTTGCCGGATTGGCTCAATTTCTCCTCGAGCAATGGCACGCTTGACCCCAATGAAGAGGTTGAGATCGAACTGACCTTCAATTCCACTGGAATGGATCCCGGCAAATACGATGAGACCATTTCATTCGAACTCGAAGGCGGGAACAGTTCCATGGAGAATCTAACCATCGAATTCGAGGTGCTCCGCCCGCTCCATGACCTTGCCTTAGAACATCTGAGCGCCCCGGGGCCCCGAGAGGCGGGTAAGCCCGTTACCGTTAATGTAAATATAGCTAATCATGGGAGGTCGGACGAGCAGGGCATCAAGGTGAATTTTAGTGTGGATGGAAAGTCCGTGGACTCAAAGATCGTTCCATTCCTGCAGGAAGCCCCCAACAGGATCGAAAGTTCCGAGAATGTAACACTAATGGAGGGGGATGCCTTACTATATCTGGCCAGGGGGGAGATACTTTTCGAGGATTTCTTCCCCACTTCCCCGCTTAATACGACCAAATGGCCGGGAAGTTCATATTCCGGCATGTCAAGCACCTATCACTCCTCACCATACAGTTGCAATCTGGATTCATCGGAACACATCGATTCTATGACAATTAATCTCTCAAAATTCGCAGAAGGATATATCAGTTTTTTTTACCGGCGGGCAGGTATTGATAACGGAGAATATATGCGGCTTTACTATTATTCTACCAGCTCTTCCTGGGCCGAGATATGGAATGTG
>DAOVMN010000215.1 GCA_030630685.1 Thermoplasmata archaeon
GCAGGGGATGTTTTTGTGACCAAATTGAATCCCGGTGGCTCCGATCTGGTTTATTCTACTTATGTCGGAGGAAGTAACAGGGATAGGGGCCTGGGTATTGCACTCGACTCAGGGGATAATGCACATATAACAGGATACGCACAGTCATCGGATTTTCCGACTACCAACGGGTCTTTTAATGAATCATATAATGGTGGGCATAGGGATGTTATCGTGTTCAAGTTGAATCACAATGCCTCGACTCTTGTCTATTCAACTTATGTAGGAGGGAATGACGATGATGAAGGGTGCGGTATAGCACTGGACTCCGAGAATAATGCTTATATAACAGGAAGGACACATTCGTCGGATTTCCCGGCAACCCCCGGCAGTTTCGATGAATCCAACAACGGTGAAGGTGATGCTTTCGTATTCGAGTTGGATCTGAAAGTGGAAACCAATGGGAGCGGCAGCGATGATGGAGATTATGATGGAGATTATGATGGAGATGGTGATGGAGATGGTGACGGAGGGGATGACGATGACGACGAGGAACTATCCGATAAGCTAGCAGATAACTGGTATCTTGTCGCTGGGGCGCTTGTGGCTGTCGTCGTGGCTGGTGTGGTTGTGTTCAGGAGAAAGCGTGATGCACAAAGTGCTGAGCGCAGGATGACCTCGAAGAGGTCGATAAGGCAGGTGGGAGAAGAGTATTATGAAGAGGAGGAAGATGAGGGTAGTGAGGAAGAAGAGGTGATCGAATGAGGACAAAAACAAAAATTAAGAACGTTTTTCGCATCGGATTCGGTCTCACGCTCATCTGCCTGACACTCTTGGTTTTCGCAAGCTTGGCAAGCAAAGTTGAAGCAAAAGATCCGGAATGGAGTTACCGGACCGGTGGCAGGGTCCGTTCCGTCTCCATCTCTTCGGATGGGAACTACATTGCCGCAGGCAGTGATGACGGTTTTGTCTATCTCTTTCAGAAGGACAGCAGCGACCCGGTGTGGAGGTACCAAACCGGTGGGGACCCGGCTACAGTCTGGTCGGTCTCGATTTCGGCGGACAGCAACTATATTGCGGCAGGAACAGCCCGTGATAGGGTTTTCCTGTTTCAAAGGGATAGCAGCATACCGGAGCATATCTGGGTAACGGATGGAGAGGGTTATGCCGTTTCGATCTCTGGAGATGGGGAATACATTGCAGCCGGCTGCGGATACAGGGTCTTCCTTTTCCAGAAGGACAGCGATACTCAGGTCTGGAGATATGATACAGGAGACTTCGTTCGCACTGTTTCGATCTCTGCGGATGGCCAATACATTACTGCCGGGAGCATGAACAATGATGTCTATCTGTTCCATAAAGACAGCGATACCCCGGTATGGAACTACACAACCGATGGTGCGGTCTGGAGCGTCTCGATATCCTCGGACGGAAATCATATCGGAGCGGGAAGTCATGACCACGATGTATATTTCTTCGAGAGAGAAAACGCAACCCCGCTATGGAACTTTACCACAGGATGGGATGTCTGGGGCGTCTCCCTTTCCGCAGATGGGGAATATGCTGGTGTAGCAAGTGATGATGGCAACATCTCTCTATTCCGAAAGGATGGCACGCTGCTCTGGAACTATTCGACCGACGATTATGTCAAGTGTGCTTCACTTTCCGGGGACGGCAGCTTACTGGCCAGTGGTGGGCTTGACCACACCATCCGTGAATTTCAGAGAGGTGGGACATTACTTTGGAACTACACCACAGGGCATAATATCGAATCTCTCTCCACCTCTTTTAGCGGGGAATATCTTGCCGCTGGCAGCAGGGATAGTTGTGTTTATCTCTTTAGAACAGTGGTGCCAACCGCGATTATCGATTCCATCTCGCCAAATCCTGCAGCACAGGGAAAGGATACCATCCATTTTGAGGGGCATGGCGATTCAGAGGAAGGTACAATAGTTTCCTATAATTGGAGGTCATCGAAGGATGGCAATCTAAGCACTGAAAAGTCTTTCAACATGAGCGCATCAGATCTATCTGCGGGTGAACATACAATTTATTTCAGGGTAAAAGACGATGAAGACGTCTGGAGTGTGGAGGCGAATGAAACTTTAACAATTGAAGGATCGTCTGGTAAAGATGATGGCGATGAAGATTTCTCTGATGATATCTCAGATAACTGGTATCTTGCCGTGGGTGGGGGCACGGCTGCCGTGGTGGTTGCGGTGGGGATAGTAATACACAGGAGAAAGAAGGTGGAAGAGGAATGGGGTGATGAGAAAGACCACGAGGAAACCGAAGAAGAGGTGATCGAATGAGAACAACAGTTGAAAAAATGGATGTATTCCTATCGATCTTCCTGTCCTGTCTGATGATCGGAAGCAGCCTTCTTGTCCTGGCGTGGGCTTCCGGTAGTGAATTCTCTCAAGCCGGTGAATCCCCAGATCCCGCAGCCCCGTCGTATCCTCACACCCCATCCCCCGGCAGTGCAGCACTCGCGGCAACCATCTATGTGGACGACGACAACTGGGCGGACCCCATGCAGGACGGCAGCGAAGAACATCCCTACGACACCATAAACGAGGCACTGGACGATGCAGAGAACGGGGATACGATTATGGTGAAGGATGGCACTTATGACGAGGACATCGAGATAGATGTTTCCGTTTTTATTATCGGCTACGGGGATGATGATACCATAATCACCGGGGGCGGGGAAGACGATGTTGTGAATATAACATCAGATAACGTCGAGATGAAAGGGTTCTCCGTGGACATTGAAAGCGAAGCCACCACCGGTATAATGGTAAGATCCGATAACAACCGCCTTGAAGATATATCTGTAAATAACCCGGACAGGAACGGAATATTTCTCGAGAATGCCCGAGATAACGATATCGTGAACTGCACCTCCCACAACAGTGACGGCAGCAGCGGTCTCTATCTCAAGTCCTCTTCGGACAACGAGCTGATTGACTGTACTTCCTATGATAATTTCTACGCGGGCATCTATTTCGAC
The DNA here is from genome assembly GCA_030630685.1 of Thermoplasmata archaeon. Lineage (GTDB taxonomy): Archaea > Thermoplasmatota > DAOVMN01 > DAOVMN01 > DAOVMN01 > DAOVMN01. Next base: position 2,993 of record DAOVMN010000215.1, read on the forward strand.
TCATCTTCGAACAACAGGATAGAACGCTGCACATGCTACGGCAACTATCATTCGTTCAATATCCTGGGGTCCTCGGACTCGAATGAAATAATCGATTGCACGGCATATAGCAATAGCCGCGATGGCTTTGACATCGGCGGCACTTCCAACGAACTAACGAACTGCACCGCCACGGGCAATCGTGACGGCTTCAATATCCTGGGCTCCTCGAATAAAGTCACGGACTGCCATTCTCACGGCAACCGGCGCTGCGGCATCTATCTCGGCGGTTCATCGCATACGATCCTCGACTGCAACTCCAGTGACAACGAGATGGGGGTTTTCAGTTACCGGTCTTCCCGTCATACCATTGCGAACACCAGTTTTTGCAACAACAGCCAGCAGGGCATCCGCCTCTACCAGTCCACGAACAACCTCATTTACAATAACTATTTTGACAACCCGGAGAACTACTATGCCACCGGCGCCTCCGGCACCCGATGGAACATTACCAAGGAGAAGGGTGAAAGCATAATCGGAGGCCCCTGTCTCGGCGGGAATTACTGGAGCGATTACGAGGGAGGGGACACGGACGGGGACGGTATAGGAAACACGGAAGTGCCGTACGGCCCAGGAGACTATCTGCCCCTGGCAGAACCAAAGGGAGAGAACCTGCCCCCGGACAAGCCAATCGATTGTTCGCCCGGCAACGATGAAACAAATATCAGCACCAACCCGACCATCGAGGCGAATGTCTCGGATCCCAACGGCGGACAGATTCATGTCACATTCTACAATGCCAGTGATGACAGCGTTATCGGGAAAGACAATGGAGTGAACAACAGAACAGCAGGTGTGGAATGGAAAAATCTGGAGCACGATACCACCTACGGATGGTATGTGGTGGTAGACGATTCGGAGGAGGAAACCAGGTCGGATACTTGGAGATTTACCACGAAAGAAAGGCCGAACGAATTGCCTACTGCTGATTTCGATCATCAGCCCAGGGAAATCCTCACCGGTGACGAGGTCCGCTTTACTGACAATTCCACGGACCCGGACGGTGAGATCGTGGAGTGGAGGTGGGACTTCGAAGACGATGGCGGGGTGGACTCCAGCGAGCGAGACCCTGTTCACCGGTACGCCGTTGCAGGAGAATATACCGTAAACCTGACGATAATAGACGACGACGGGGGAAAGGGCTACTGCGAGAAGCTCATCATCGTTGCGAACACACTCGCTGAACTGAGAGGATGGGGTCCAGACATGCGATTGACCCATGACAACCACAGCTCCATGTGCCCGCAGGTCGCCGTGAGCGTGAACATTGTTCATGTGGTCTGGGAGGACAACAGGGACCCCAGGGGCGTTTATTACAAGAAGAGCGAGGATTATGGAATGACCTGGGAAGACGACGTGTTCCTCGCTGCGGGAGGGTATACGAATATCGCAGTTCAGCGCAGCAATGTCCATGTCGTGTTTGCAAGCGGAGCCAATCTTTATTACAAGAGAAGTACGGATGATGGAAACACATGGAGCGACGATGTCCTGATCTGCGCGGCCGTCTTTCCCCTCGAATCGAGATCACCCGATATCGCGGTCTTCGATAACTTCGTCTCGGTTATCTGGATGGAAGGTACACAGTGGAACTGGGATATCCTCTATACCAGGAGTCTGAATA
>DAOVMN010000395.1 GCA_030630685.1 Thermoplasmata archaeon
CGGACAACTACCACGGTGGAATCAACCTCTACTTCTCCAGCGACTGCACAATCACCAACAACCCCGACAGCATCAGCCTCTCCTCCTCCAGCGACTGCACAATCACCAACAACACCGACAGCATCAGCCTCTCCTCCTCCAGCGACTGCACAATCACGAAAAACACATGCTCATCGAACAACCACTACGGCATCACCCTCTGCGACTCCTCCAGCGACTGCACAATCACGAACAACACATGCTCGAACAACAACTACGGCATCTACCTATACGAATCCAGTGACTGCACAATCACGAACAACACATGCAACTCGAACAACGACGACGGCATCCGCCTCAACTTCTCCAGCGACTACACACTCGAGAAAAACACATGCTCATCGAACAATGTGTTCGGCATCAGCCTCTGGGAGTCCAGCGACTGTACAATCACAAACAACACTTGCAACTCGAACAATGATGATGGTATCTACCTCTACCGCTCCGATGACAACACCCTCACGAACAACACATGCTCCTCGAACAACAACTACGGGATCTACCTCTACCGTTCTCTTACTATCACAATTTCATACAGCACCATTTCAGGAAACAGAGTGGGGATTTCTCTGGAAAAGTATTCCAAGGACAACACTGCACATTACAACAACATCTACAACAACACTGAATACGGCATCGACGCATCCGACAACAACATCTATACAATCAAAGCCACCGACAACTGGTGGGGCGCCGCCAGCGGGCCATACCAGCTCATTAAGAATCCCGATGGAAAAGGAGACAATGTAACCGATTATGTGGAATTCGACCCCTGGCTCGTGGCCCCGTTCGATTACATACCAAAGAGAATCTACGTGGCGAAATACGGGAACGATACGACGGGCAACGGCAATGCTGTACAACCTTTTTTAACCATTCAAAAAGCCCTGGAAGAATCGAATCATGGGGACATCATTCGAGTGTTCGAAGGTATCTACGAAGAGAATGTTGTGGTGAACAGGAGCGTGGAGATCATTGGGAATGGGAGTGGGGAAACGGTGATTCAGGGGTTGGGAAGTGGAGGAGGTGAACTAGTCTGCTCAGAAGTCGGTCACCTCGATACTTCAGATAGTGCATATGATGTGGTGATGAGCGGTGATTATGCCTATGTTGCCAATTACAAAAGTGGTCTGATGATCGTGAACATCAGCGACCCATCAAACCCGACGCTGGAAGGACACTACAATACAACAGGCAATGCTCGAGGTGTGGCAGTGAGAGGTGATTACGCCTATGTGGCAAATACGGATAACGGTCTGGTCATCATCGACATCGTCGACCCGGCAAATCCCACAATCGAAGGCCATTACGAAACCAATGGCTCTGCGCTGAGAGTGGATGTGAGCGGTGACTACATCTTTGTAGTGCAAGGTTTCGACGGCCTAGTGATCGTGAACGCTAGCGACCCCACAAACCCGGTGCTGGAGGGATACTACGACACCGCAAACTATGCGCAAGGCATAGATGTAAATGGGGACTTCGCCTATGTGGCAGATCAACAGAACGGTCTTGTGATTGTGAATATCAGTGACCCGGCAAATCCGAATGAGATAGGACATCTTGACACCTATGGGAACGCGTATAGCGTGGTTGTTATCAGCGATTATGCTTATGTGGCCGATGGTCATGACGGTTTGGTGATTGTGGACATAAGCGACAAAGAGAATCCAACGAAGGTTGGACATTACGATACGGCAGACGAGGCGAATGGCGTGGTGGTGAACGGCGATTACGCATATGTTGCCGATAGATTGGGCGGTCTTATTGTTGTTGATGTCAGCGACCCTGGAGACCCTCAGTTTATCGGAGGCTACGATACCGCAGGCTGGGCGTACGACGTGGCGGTGAGCGGCGACTATGCCTACATGGCAGATGCTGGTAACGGACTTGTGGTTGTAGAATTATTATTCCCTATTTCTACAATGCAAATCAAATCATCCTGTCAACTATCCAGCCTTTCAATCACCAACGGCAGCGCCGCCGGTGTTTTTATCGATTCGGACCATGTTGAGATCAAGAACTGCAACATCAGGGATAACCAACTGGGAATTAGAGTTATAAACGGCTCACACAATGTTGAAATCCTCCATAATAACATATTCAATAACAGGAAATCAGGCATCGACGCTCTTGAAAACAACGATATTTCCGTCAACGCCACCAATAACTGGTGGGGCCACGGGACAGGCCCCCACCACCCGGTAAACAACCCTGAAGGAAAAGGAGATAATGTTACGGATTTCGTGCAATTTGAGCCCTGGCTTGAAGATTATTACGGGCTGGACTATTCCTTTTCGATATCCAAAGCAACATCACAGCCCATTCTCCCATCTCAATCCACCACCTTTTCCCTCAACATCACCAACACCGGTTGGGCTGACGACACCTATGCCATCGAAATCTCCTTCCCAGAGAACTGGTTTGCCTACACGCACCATAACTTCATCACCATCCCATCCAACCTCACCGATACCGTCAACATCACCGTGATCGCCCCGGCCGATTCCATCGCCGGCTTCGAGGCGGCCATCGACATTACTGTCCACTCCGCCGGCAACACCTCGCTCAACAAAACGATCACCTTCACCGCAACTGTACAGCAGATTTATTCCTTTGCGTGGGAAATCGAATCGCCCGGGAGTTTCACACCGGACCACGAGAACA
>DAOVMN010000344.1 GCA_030630685.1 Thermoplasmata archaeon
CCAAAAGCAAAGGGAAGCTGATTTGAAAGGTCGGTGGTCTCAAAATCCGCCTTCAGGGGCTTTGCAAATGCCCCGTAAGCATAGATTGACCCGAGACACAGTTGGATCACTAATGCGCCTGCTACAACAAACCATCTGGTGAAAGTTTTTTTCTCAGTCATGGTTAAACCTCGAACCTGTTGTTCTGATCCCAAAAATGTAAGAAACGAAGCAGGAGATATGTTCTCTCATGATATTCTGCGTGCGGTTATTAGGCCCTTATATAAAGGTTATGTGAATGTCTCTGAAAGGTAGAACTAAATCGAGTTAAGCCGCTCCCAATCGACAAGAGGATTTTCTGGGGTCAGCACTCATAGGGCTCATCACGGTGATGGTCAGAGCGGGTTGTCATCATTCCCCGACAATTTGAAACTGAATCTCATCCCTCGGAAAGGGTGTCCTTGGTCTCCTCTGCTGCCTTTTTGACCTTGGGCTTCACGGATTCCTTGATCTCCTCGATCTCTTTGAGGGCGGTGTCCTTGATGGATTCGGCCTTGGCCATTGCCTCATCGAGCTTGATCTTCTCGAGCTGGGCCATCAGTTTTTTTACCTCTTCCAGGCCCTTCTCGGTCTCTTCTTCCCTGAGCTTTTCTACCCTCTTCAGGATCCGCTCTGCCTCTTTGTTTCCCCGAGCAATGATCTTCACTGCTTCCTCTTCGACTGCCTTGACTTGTTTCAGTAGTTCGTCCAGCATAGCCTTCCTTCTGAAAGGAACTATATATAATTTTCTCATGTTGGTATTTATCTGGAGATTTTTGGATACCCCCGCCCGCGCAGGGGCGTTCGAGGTGTATAAGGTAAGTACAATTTGTCAGCCGTGACAATAAAACTTATTAGTCGCATCCATTTCGCCCCCACCGTCAATCAGGGGTATATCAATGAACTACGATGAAGCATTCCGCAAATCCATAGACGACCCCGATTCATTCTGGGGTGAAGCAGCAGAGCAGATCCACTGGTTCAAGAAGTGGAACAAAGTGCTCGACGATTCTAATCCTCCATTCTACAGGTGGTTCGTTGGCGGGGAGATGAACACCTGCTACAATGCCCTGGACCGGCATGTGGAAAATGGTGGGGGAGACCGGGTGGCCCTTATCTACGACAGCCCGGTCACCGGTGGTACGATCAGGAAGTATACCTACCGGGAATTCAGAGACCGGGTTGCCCTATTCGCCGGCGTCCTCAAGGCCAGGGGAGTTCAGAAGGGTGACACCGTTATCATCTACATGCCCATGATCCCGGAGGCCATGATCGCAATGTTGGCCTGCGCCCGAATCGGCGCCATCCACTCGGTGGTGTTCGGCGGCTTTGCGCCAAGGGAGCTGGCAATTCGAATGGATGATGCAAAACCAAAGGTCATCGTTTCGGCCTCGTGCGGTATCGAGCCGAAAAGAACAATTCCCTACAAACCCCTTCTGGACCAGGCCATCGAGATGGCCGATTCCAAACCAGAGAGCGTGATCATGTTCCGGCGCCCTGAGGTCGAAGCAGGGCTCACAGAAGGACGGGACCATGATTGGGAGGAACTCATGGCCGAGGCGGAACCGGCTGAGTGTGCGGTCCTGAAATCCACTGACCCACTCTACATTCTTTATACCTCTGGTACCACGGGCATACCAAAAGGAGTGGTACGGGACAATGGAGGCCATGCGGTTGCCCTGAACTGGACAATGAAGCACATCTATGACATCGGGCCAGGGGACATCTGGTGGACGGCCTCGGATGTGGGCTGGGTGGTTGGCCATTCATATATCGTCTATGCCCCGCTAATTGCAGGCGCTACCACGCTGATGTATGAGGGAAAACCTGTAGGCACACCGGATCCCGGGGCATTCTGGCGGGTCGTTTCCCAGCATGGGGTCAAGGCACTTTTCACCGCACCCACCGCCTTTCGTGCTATCAAGAAGGAGGATCCCAAGGGAGTATACCTCAAGAAATACGATCTCTCCGGATTCAGGACATTATTCCTTGCAGGGGAAAGGACCGACTCGGACACCTATCACTGGGCATCCAGGCTTCTCAAGGTGCCGGTTATAGACCACTGGTGGCAGACCGAGACCGCCTGGAGCATTGCAGGGAACTTCATGGGCCTGGAATTCTTCGAGCCAAAGCCGGGCTCCGCAACCAAACCCATACCTGGCTACGACGTGTGCGTCCTTGATTCGGATGGAAAGGAGCTTCATGAGGGAGAGGAGGGCATCTTAACTGTCAAACTCCCACTTCCGCCTGGAACACTCATGACGCTCTGGAACGATGATACAAGGTATAGGGAGTCCTACATGGACCCGTTCCCTAAGTACTATTTCACAGGGGACGGCGGCTACATCGATGAGGACGGTTATGTCTTTGTCATGGGACGAGTGGATGATGTCATCAATGTGGCTGGCCATCGGCTTTCTACGGGAGCCATGGAGGAGATAATTGCACAGCATCCGGATGTTGCAGAGTGTGCGGTTGTGGGGGCGAATGATGATCTTAAAGGGCAGGTGCCCATCGGATTCGTGGTGCTGAAGGCGGGCGTTGCAAGGGACAAGAACGAGATAATCAGCGAGCTTGTCCAGAGTGTGAGAAATCAGGTTGGAGCAATAGCATGTTTCAGGCAGGCCGCTATCGTGAAGCATCTCCCAAAAACCCGCTCGGGGAAAACCCTCAGGGGCACGATCCGAAAGATTGCCGATGGTCGGGAGTACCGTGTTCCCTCCACGATCGAAGACCCGGCAGTCCTCGAGGAGATAAAAGAAGCAGTCGGGACAATAGGGTATGGGAAGAAGTAGAATAATGGCTTATTCCGAATTTTTAGAGAATTTTGCCTCTGTGACCGATACGCAGGACGATCACACCTTCTCTGGTCCTGGCATAGATAACCCGGTAGTCTCCGATCCTTAACGGGTGCATTCCCATTTTATGGGGAATTGAGAATCTCATTAACAACCGGGACTTTGTGATGAGAATGGAATTCTAACTGCCTTATCGAGCCCTGCGGGCTCAAACGGAGTAAGAACAAGTTCTTACACCTTGACGGTCTGGATTGTAGAACGCGGATGACGAG
>DAOVMN010000403.1 GCA_030630685.1 Thermoplasmata archaeon
CCGCCGGCAACACCTCTCTCCAGAAAACGGTCGAATTCACCGCAGTCGTCCAGCAAGTCTATGAGTTCGATGTTCAAACCAAATACTCCAAATTCGCACCAGAAACCGAAAACCCCATCACGCTCTTCATCTGCAACCTCGGCAACGGCCTCGACAACTTCACTATAACGGTGGAATCTCTCCCACAAGATTGGTTAATCAACACCTCCTCAACCCAATTATCAATCCCCGCCTTCTCCAGCAACTCCACGGAATTCCTCATCACACCTTCCCGGGACTCAAAGGCCGGCAGTTATTACATCAACCTCACCATCGAATCCGAAGGCGTGGCGCCGCAGCTGATCAGTATCGAAGTAGAGCTGCTGCCGGAATACAGCATCTCCTACACCGGCGAGATGGAGAAAAGCGGCCTGCCGGGCGAGGTTGTGAGGTATGAGTTCATCCTATTCAACAATGGGAACACTAACGATCTCGTTTTCGTCTTGGCGGAGAATGCAACAGCAGACAAAGAAGACATGCAGCTTTCATGGAACGAAAGCACACCCTTCAATGTATCGGTGCAAATCCCGGAAATAGCCTACCCGGGTGAAGTCATTTATTCGAACATCACTATATTTTACGGTGATAGGAAGCAACTGATCATCCGGCTCAACACCACTGTTCTAGAAAAACTCGAGGTTTCGATTGAGGTCCTCTCGAAAGTTCTGATTGAATTGGGCACCACCGAGACCGTTGATGTGATCCTCTTCAATTCCGGGAATGCCCCTGTGAACCTCTCATTGAATTTCACCCCCATGGAGGGAATAAACATTGAACTTTCGCGGGTGGAGAACATCACCATCCCGGCCTTTGGGCAGGCCGAGGTCCTGATGAACATCTCCGTGCCATACGAAAAGGAATATGCGGGAAAGGAATTCGAAATAACGCTCCAGGCAGGGGATTTTCCGAATAAAACTGTAACGATAATCACAGGTGAATTCCATGAAATCCATCTCGAAGACGGTGGTTTTGTGAAATTCGAGGGTGGAATAAATTATTATTTGGTAAGAGTGAAGAACAATGGGACAGTGGGGGAAACGGTTCTTCTGAGCGCCGCTGCCCCGGAGGGATGGGATGCCTTGCTCTCCCCAGGGGTTGCGGTCGTTCCTCCGGGTTCCTCTGCCAATATTTTCATTAAGCTCAGGGCCCCGGAGGCGGTTCCCGCGGACTCCGGCCCGGAAATAATTGTGAGCGCGGATTATCTGAACTGCGAGAGAAATGGTGTAAAGGAAACCATTACAATCGAGAACTCCCCACCCGTTGCTGGTTTTTCCGTGATTCCCGAGAAAGGAAGGGTAGTATTCAATGCCTCTTCCTCCTCGGACCCGGATGGGGTAATCGTTGAATATCGGTGGGAAATCGATGGGATTAATTTCTCAGGTCCTGTTGTGACATATTCCTTTGCAGGGCCAGGAGAATACGTAGTGGGGTTGATTGTGATAGACAATCTTGGTGAGACGGACGAAAAAGAGGAAAATCTGACCGTAAGAAAGGAGAATTCGCTTCAGGCATTTGAATCCGAATCCGACGAAAGCGGTCTTGTACTCCTTGGCATAATCGCTGTGGTTCTGCTGGGAGTGATTGTGTTCATGTACTGGAAAATGAGGGACAGGGAGATTGCTCTTCTAAAGAAAATTATCGAACTGGAATCGAAGCAGAAAGAGAGCACAGAAACCACAGAAACAAAATTAAAGGATCAGAACGAGGAATGGAAACCCAGGAAGGAAAAATCTGAAGAATTGAAGCCAGCTAATGAGGTGAAAACAGAAGAGGAAGAAAATGTCACCACTGAGAAAAGAGAAATGGATTACGAATCGTTTAAGCCTGTTCCCTCAGAGCCGGAGGTTGAACTGGTGGAGGACATGGATGTAGAGATCTCGGACGAGGAGATCGAGGTGGTGGAAGAACCGAAAAGAAGGGGTGAGGAGATTGAGGTGGTGGAGGAGCGAGAAAGAGTGGATGAGGAAGCAGAGGTGATAGAAGAATCGAAAAGGATGGATGAGAAAACAGAGATTGTGGAAGAATCGAAAATAGCTGGTGAAAAGGTAGAGATGGTGGAGAAAACGGGAGAAAAGGAGCCAGAAGAAAGTAGCAGAAGCAATGAAGGAGGAGAAGGCCAATAATTCGGGTAAGGCCAGGGCCGCGGCGATTGCGGCGGTAGGGGCGTACGTGAATGCTGCTGCGCAGGTTCAGGCTCGGCAGAAGAAATAGAGGCAATTTCGGGGACCTTTTCCCAGCTTCTCTTTTTGTTCCTTTTCCGTTTCTCGATCACTTTTCCTGGCTATTCCCTTTTCTGGAGCCAGAACCAGACAGGCCTCACTCTGATTCTTCTCCCATCCTTTTCAATGTCCTCGAATTCATCCATTGTAAGTACGAGTCCCTCATCCAGCCCGTATTCGGACATGGCAGAAAGCGGCCCCCTGAACTCCCGCTCCCGGGTGGCAGGCTCTTCAAGAGAAGAGGAAACCTGAATTGCCTGTGTGATCCTCAGCCCCTCTTTGACAAGGAAATCGCATTCTACCTTATTCCTGTGGTAATAGACCTCCCTGCCCCTGCGCATCAACTCGATAAACACAAGATTTTCAAGAAATTTACCCATGTC
>DAOVMN010000470.1 GCA_030630685.1 Thermoplasmata archaeon
AGTGAGGATTATTATGCAGTTTCCGTTCGCATTCGTTGTGTTTGAATTCTCATCTACCTCCGCACCCCCGGACACGGCAATCGCCAGCACCACGCCTACAATCGGATTCTCGTTGCCATCCTTTACCATAACCAGAACACTTATCGAGGTGTTTTCGTCCATTTCCACTGGCAGGTTGGTCTCAACCACGAGCGGCTTCGGCCCCACTGTCTCTTCACCCATGGGAGCAAATATGCTGAAGCTTGTGATGTTTGCAAAGACAAGGTTTTCATTGACATCAACGCCATTCGGTGCCGGGACTTCCTCCCAACCCGTGCCGCCGTATCTGTACATTTTCAGACTAGACTCGTCCACTGGTCCCAGATCTAAATGAGCATAACTCAGATTTATGGAGATCCAGGAATCCGCGGTAACATTGGTAATGTTCACATATTTTCCGATGTTTACTTTTCCCGGGGGGTCGGACGGCGGGCTCTCCACGCATTTTATCCCGATCCCGTTGTCGTAGGTGAAAGAGATCGTGGTCGGATTGTTTCCTGCTGCTCCGGTCGTTCCAACTGAAAGCCCCTCCACTTCGTTATCGTGTGAATCGTTACTCGAGTAGAAATCATAGTTGGTGTTGTTGGAAACACTGTTGCCGATCAGAGTATTGTAGGAGTTGCCAACCTCGCCCCATCCCGGGAACATGTTTATCAGCGCAATCCCCATGTCTGTATTGTTGTATACTTTATTGGAGGAGATGCCGTTGTGATCGCAGCCGTCGTTGAGCTGGATCCCCACTTTGTTCGATACCACCGTGTTATCCTTTACAGTGCTGTAGGAAGCATCATGGTCCAGGAATATCCCCACGCCCTCGCCGCCGCACTCGCTCACATGGTTGTCTATTATCGTGTTGTGATAACAATGACTCAGCCCAAGATAGATTCCATTGCCGCTGTTGGAGGTGATGGTATTGTTGTTTATATCGTTGTAATGGCACCCATCCCAGACTAAAAGGGCTGCCCAATGAGCGGTATTCTGGCTGATGTCGTTATTGCCCAGCGTGTTGTAACTCGAAGACTTCAGCTCGATGCCTTTATTGTTGTTCAGGTTTACTGTGTTGTAGCGAAGCGTGTTATTGTCCGATTGTGATAACAAGAAAATGCCGATGTTGTTCTTCGATGCAGTGTTTCTCTCTATTATGTTGCTGCTCGAGGAGGTAAGATAAATTCCATCCCAGTTGTTCGAGACTTTGTTGTCCGTCAACGTGTTATTCTTCGAGTCCCCGGACAGGATGATGCCATAAAAGTGGTTATCGGACACGGTGTTGTTAGAAACGGTGTTGCTGCCTGACCCAAACAACATAATTCCGCGGCAGTTCGAGTTAGCAATGTTGTTAGAAAGCGTGTTGTTGCCCGAATGCTTCAGGTAGATGCCGTCGTTATTGTCCGTTATGTTATTGTTCGAGATGTTGCAGTTCTCCCTGCCGTCAAGATATATCCCTGCACTCCCTCCTTCATTCGCACCGGTTATCTTAAAACCACTTATGTTCACATGATCTACAGTTATTTCAAAGACATGGTCGCTCGCATCGGATGCGTTCACAATCGTATCTCCCGGATTCCCGGATGTGGAGCAAATTGTGAGAATTTTATTTACTTTTACATTCTCGTTGTATGTGCCAGGATCTACAGTGATCGTGTGGCCATCAATAGTTTCAGGGTCATCAATTGCATCTTGGATAGTTGAGAAGTTCTTTCCAGTATCTACATTGTGAACCGGTAATTCTTTGCTCTCATTTCCAAGAGGTGCGAAGATGCTGAAGTCTGTAAGATTTGCGAAGACATAGTTTTCATCGACATTTACGCCGTTCGGTGCCGGAACTTCCTCCCAATTCGTACCGCCGTGTCTGTACATTTTC
>DAOVMN010000358.1 GCA_030630685.1 Thermoplasmata archaeon
CAATCCGCTAACATTCTCACACTCACACTTTCAAACATCGGACAGAATCCGGTTGAGATCACGGGCATTTCCTTCACACAGGATTCCACCGCAGCTATGGACGATATCGAGAGTGCGGCCCTTTACAATGGGAGTGAGCTGGTAGCTGAAAACATTCATGGGAATCTCCTCAGCTTCACCAACCTCCACATCCTGGTGGAATCCACTCTTTTTATGGAATTGGTCCTCCATGTCTCTGGAGATGCCGAATCAGGGCACGCGCTCTCACTTCGTTTAGCCGAGGTTGTTACTGATGCTGGAGTAACCTATTCCGGCGAAAAGGTGGCTGCATACATCTCAGAAGCACCAACTGTACCTGTGGTGGACGGGCTATTTGACGAATGGCAGAACCCGCGGATGGACACCCTGGGCGACACCGACAATCCAGATGTGGACCTGACAGATTACGATGCCCTTTCTCACGAGGAGAAGACCTATTTCTACCTTATGGTCGAAGGGAACATTCTCTCCGGGAAAGCGGTTCCCTCTACGAGGGCGATGAATATCCCATCCGAGAGCGAGGGCGAGCCCTCGGACGATGAGACTTCCACAGGAACGCAGGAGGAGAATCCATTGCCTGTGGAGACGGGGGAGGATGCTGTTTATATTTTCCTGAGCGGTTTTGATTCGGTTTTCACCGCAGAGGACGCAGAGAGCGCAGAGGGGGGTGGTTATCTGGTCAAGAATGATTTCTACGCAGAGAACATGATCGAGATAAAGGGACAGGATGGGGAGATCACCTCGTCAAAATACTACACCTTCAACGGGAACTCACCCTTCAACTGGTCCTGGAAGCCCGCGGGAAAGGCCGTAGCTGCCTCTGGCAGAAAGGAACTGGAGGCATCGGTGGAATTATCCGGGGAGTTCAGGGCATATTTCCATCTGGTGAGCTGGGATGGTGAGGATGAGGATTGGAGCGATGAGGCTATTGATAGTTCCTATCCTGGAAAATCCATCGAGATATTGAACAAGCAGAGCTATCCGGAATTGGGTGGCAAATGGGAGATATTCTTCAAGACTACCGGGTCTGGGACCTTGTTGATAAAGGGTCATTCATTCCCGGATGAAGTGGATTTCCATTCGATCTATTTCTTGAGGGATGGTAAATATGAGCAGATACCTCAGGATAAAATAACGATAGACGGAGATGTGATATCACTATGGTGGCATTATGATGAAGGTAAAGCCATCTTTATTCCAAGGACTGCCGGTAAGCATACATTGGAGTTCGAGTTTGGAAATACAGATTATGCATATAACCTCGTTGCCACCATCCAACCATCGAGTGCGGATTCCTATATGTATAAGTGGCTCTCAGGTGCGAACTACGGAACCGATGGGTACATATATATCTCACCATGGAGCGGCTACGAGAAACGAGGTATCGTTACGTTTGACCTATCGAGTATTCCATCTGGAGCACAGGTGACTTCTGCTATTTTATACCTTCATGAATATTCCACCCAGGGGACTGCCAGAACCATCGGCGTACACAGAGTAACCAGTAGCTGGACCGAGGGAGGTATCACCTGGAATTCCCGTGACGGTACAAATAACTGGGGAACAGCAGGAGGTGATTTCATCAGCACCGCTACTGAGCAAAAATCCATATCATGGACAGGGGTTCTCAAGTGGGATACCTGGGATGTTACCTCTGATGTAACTGCTTTCGTGAGTGGAACCTATTCAAACTATGGTTGGATAGTAAAGGATGAAAATGAAGGTGCAGGTGCCAATTACTATTGGCAATTTAATTCTAAGGAGGCTGCCTCCAATCAACCAAAACTTCAAGTAACTTATACATTAATTGATGCCAGTTCCTGGTTTTCCTGGTATTCAGGGTGGCAATACCGTAAAAAGATAACGATCGATGACGCAAAGGTACAGGGCAGTTCTGACCTATCCAATTTCCCGGTTCTCATCAATCTGGCGTCCGATTCCGGTTTGGCCTCTCATGCCCAAAATGATGGCGATGACATCCTTTTCACCTCTTCCGATGGTGCCACGAAATTAGACCATGAGATAGAGAAGTTTGTTTACTCTACAGGGGAACTGCAAGCCTGGGTAAAAATTCCAACTCTTTCCCACGATACCGATACGGTCATCTATATGTATTATGGAAAATCAGATGCTTCCAATCAGGAGAATCCGACCGGGGTCTGGGATTCCAATTTCAAGATGGTTCAGCATCTGGAGGAGACAGCAAAAACAGACGGAACCTATAATGACCATCTCGACTCAACCTCCAATGATAACGATGGTGAGGCAGAGATGGAAGAAGTTCACATGGACGCCACAGGGAAGATAGACGGTGCAGATGATTTTGATGGTAGTAATGATTATGTGGATGTGGGAGACCCTGCTGACGGGAGCTTAGATTTCGGTGTGAATCAAGATTTCACTATTACTGCCTGGATAAAAACTCTTGATGAGTCTGCGGGGAATACGGTAGTTGGAAAAGTATGGGATTGGTATAGTGGTACTGGGGGACCCGGCTGGGCAGTAGTACTGAACGACTATAAGGTTAGAACAATTTTTTACATCTCTGATACATCAGAAGCTGATCTTACAGAGATAAAAGGTACGACTGAGAATTGGGTCGATGGAGAGTGGCATCATATTGCCGTAGTCGTTGATAGGGATGGCTCAGCTACTCTTTATCTTGATGGGAATAATGATGGAGGTGGTGATATCAGTGCTGTATCAGGAGATTTATCAGGTAGTTTTCCACTTTTAATAGGCATAAATTATAATAAAGGAGGCAATAAAGATAAAGCCTTTGATGGCTCGATTGATGAGGTTCGCATCTCTGACACCACAAGAAGTGCGGATTGGCTCAAGACCTCTTACAACAACCAGAACTCGCCCTCCACTTTCATGAGCTTCGAGAATGAGCAACAACAATCTTCAACCAATTGGCAATACCGGAAAA
>DAOVMN010000361.1 GCA_030630685.1 Thermoplasmata archaeon
CCATCGAGGAAAGGCCTTTAGAGGTGGAAGCAGAGAAACCCGAAAGGTTAGAGGAGGGCGAACCCGTTGAAGTGAAAGAACCAGTACCCATCGAAGAAAAGCCTTTAGAGGTGGAAGCAGAGAGGCCTATTCCTGAAGAGGTGGAGGAGGCCGAATACTTTGGACCCCTGCCTATTCCGGCTGCTGAATTAATAGGTAAAACAGCAGAAGTGACTGCCGAGGTTGAACCCATTACCGAGGGGGGGATAGAGGCCGCAGTGGAGGTCACACCGGAGGTTGCCGCACCTCCCGCTCTGCCCCCTCCACCTCCTCCTTTGCCCCCTCCGCTCCCTCCACCCCCCCTACAAAGGCTTTCACCAAAGGAACAGAAGAAACAGGCAAAGGAAGAGGCAAAGAGAAAGAAGATGGAAGCAAAGAAAATGCAGGCTCAAGAGAAGGCAAGGCTTAAGGAACAGAAAAAGAGATTGAAGGATGAAAAAAAGGAGAAGAAAACGTAATGGATTCTTCCTGCCTCACTTTTTAAGGTGAAAATATGCCGCATCCTGCCATCCTTACAAGAGAGAACGCTGCCCTTGCCATAATCGATTTTCAGGAGAAACTTGTTCCAATGGTGTGGAAGAAGGACAAGGTGCTCAAGAATGCCGGATTGATGATAAAGGCGGCTGGCATCTATGGGATCCCGATCCTTATGACAGAGCATTATCCCAGGGGCCTTGGGGTGACCGTGCCCGAGGTCAAGGAACTCCTCCCGGGGACCAGGCCATTCGAGAAGGTAATTTTCTCTGCTTTCGGCTCCAATGAGTTCCACGAGACACTTACCGAAATGGGAATAGAGACCTTGGTCATCATCGGGATCGAGAGCCATATCTGTGTGAACCAGACCGCGCACGATGCCCTGATGGAAGGATTCAAGGTCCACATAATCAGTGATGCGGTATCCTCCAGAACCGAAAGAGATCACTGGGTGGGGATCGAGAAGATGCGGGCTTCCGGGGCGATCATATCCTCCACAGAGACGGCACTTTACGAACTCCAATACCGTGCGGATACCCCGGAGTTCAAGGAGCTTCTGAGACTCGTGAAGTGAAAAGGAGGACTTCGATGGAGCTGGTCAAGATCGTTATCTATGTCCCAATGAGCCATGCGGATGTTATCAGGAAGGCCCTGGGAGAGGCTGGGGCCGGGCACATCGGGAACTATGATTTTTGTTCCTTCAGTGTTTTTGGTACCGGCAGGTTCAGGCCCGGGAAGGGGACAAGTCCCTATTCGGGCAGGGAGGGAGAGCTCGAGGCGGTAGAGGAGGAAAGGATCGAGACAATCTGCCCGAAGGGCCTTGTTAGGGAGGTTATCAAGGCGGTTAGAAAGGTGCATCCTTATGAGGAGATGGCGTACGACGTGTATCCCCTAGTGAATATTTGGTGATGGTAATACTCCACACTGCAATAAGTCCTTTAAAACTCGTTTCTGATTAGGGAAAGCATATAAAACATGCCGTCTTCCGGTACGGATGTACCGAGCATAGGGGAAATTTGATTAAGGTTCACAGAAGAACGGCTGGAATGAAATACACAACCGAGTTCGGGGTTTTCTGTTTTTGGATGGTCTCATAATTTGCAATCACGGCAATTGGTGGAGAATATGTAGCAAGATACGATTTTAGCGATCGTGTTATTTTTGGTGTGATCTTTACTTCAACAGGAATACCATCATGGATGAAATCAACTTCCGCTTTTGAGGTTGTTCTCCAATATTTCAAAGGTTTCTCAAATCGATTGAGTTGTGAGAACACAAAGTTTTCAAATAAGAACCCTTTTTCTTTGGAAAATACGAAATCTTCTGCCAATACGTTTCTAATCCCACTATCGATAAAAAATATTTTTGGACGCTTTCGTAATTCCGTTGTTAAATTCTTATAGTATGGACGAATTCGTTTGATAAGAAATGTATTCTCCAATATATTGATCACCTCATTTACCCTTCTTATGTCTATTTTTAGATGAGATGATATATTTTCAAAGTTTAATAACTTGCCACAATGAAATGCAAGGTATTGGAGTATCTTCAATGCATCATTTCTAAACCCTTGGCCATATAATTTTAGGATGTCTTTTTCAATATACATCGTTACAAGCTGGCGAAGGAGGAATTCCTTTTTTTCCATATCATCCAACAATACGATCCTCGGAAAACCACCAAACGTGATATATTCTTTCAATAAACTATTCAATTCGTCAAGGTAAACTAATTCCCGGGCTGGATATTTCTGATCGAATTGGAATTTATTTTTTTGATAATATCTGTACATCTTCGTATCTTTGGCTGATAAGAATTCCGGGAAAGAAAACGGATAGAGGTAAAATAAAATTATTCTTCCAACCAAAGCCCCACTAATATTCCTAATATCAAGACTACTACTCCCTGTAATGATGAATTTAATCCTATCATGATATTTATCAAAGATGACCTTCAATCTTAACCCTGCTTTTTCTAAATATTGGACCTCATCAAGAAGAAAAAGATGGTGTGTATTATCGATTAACTTTCCCTCGATGTAATCCTTCGAGTTCTTTTCAAACTTCAACCTCTCAATCTCATCATCAAAAGAAACATAGATGATGTGATCCCGATCATAGCTACTTTCATCAATTAGTTGATCCCGGATATGATGAAGGAGAGTGGTTTTTCCACTTTGGCGTGGGCCAATAATTGCAATTATTTCTCGCTCATCGAGCCATTTGTTTATGGCGGTTTCAATCTCACGTGAAACGTACATATTCTACAATACGCAACCTTTCTATATACCTTTTGCTCTTTTAGTCCTATTGTTCTTACATTAGAACGTAACTTTGGTAGCATTGCTTTACCATAGGCATGCGTGAACTACCACCCCCTGAAGGGGGTGGCGCCGACATCGGATTTAGGTACAGA
>DAOVMN010000422.1 GCA_030630685.1 Thermoplasmata archaeon
ATGCTTTCAGCTCTTATGGAATGCTTTTCCGGCATATTAAACAGAAAGGGATGGGGTGGCACAAATGTCATTTCAAGAGAGACCGTTTTTTTACCTCCATCCGTTACTTTCAGGATGCTTGAATAATGGACCCAATCATTGGCCTTTGGGACAATACCATAAATGTCCTCTATGGATTCATAAATTACCTTGTATCTTGGCATTATTCAAATAATCTCCCACAAGGTAGAACTAAAATGGAATTTCACTCAAATAAAACTAAAAGCTTGAACAATTTGCAAAACAATTACCCACAATGGGCCCGACGTGGCTAAAAAAAGGTTTGTTGTTAACCTTTTTGACACTTCAAATAATATCACTTTTTATTTGATCCTGAGAATAAAACGGGCGAGGTCTTCTTTCTCCTGGCGATTCATGCCGGCGGACGGCTCATCCAACAAAAGAATTTTGGGTTCCATGGCGAGGGCCCTCCCCAATCCCACAATCTTCTGGATTCCGTAAGGGAGACCTGAGGCGTCACTCTTTCGATATCTCTCGAGTTCCAGAAACTCAATGATTTCCTCCACAGTTTCCCGGTTGGTGATCTCTTCCAACATGGTTTTTCCCCAGAAGAGTCCATTGGAGAGTAAACCGCAGCCCATCTTGATCTGTCGCCCTACGAGGAGGTTATCCAGCACATTCATATGTCTGAACAGCTCCGCATGCTGGAAGGTCCGCGTGATCCCCATTTGTGCCACTTCATGGGGTTTCAACCCGGACAGGTCCCTCTCTTCGAATAGTATTCGACCTCTATCAAAACGATAAAGGCCGCTGATACGGTTGAGCAGGCTGGTTTTTCCTGCTCCGTTGGGGCCAATAAGCGCAAGCAAATCACCCTTATAGGCCCGAAAGGATATGTTTTGAAGGATTCGAAATCCTCCGATCAGCAGGTCAACATGCTTCACATTCAGGTGAACGGGCTTATCCATACCACCTCCGGGTCCGCCGGTATTGTTTTACTTCTCTGTAACTTTTTCGGGTTTCCCGTTCACCCTGTCCTAAATAAAACTCCTGGATGTCCTGGTGGCTTCTCAGCCGGTTCGGATCTCCATCAAAGACTATGCGGCCGTTTTCCATTACATAGCCATAGTCCGCTATTCCCAGTGCTCCCAATGCATTCTGCTCGACCAGCAGGACTGTGAACCCTTGCTCGGTCCGAATGGTCTTCAATAAATTCATCAGCTCTTCCACAATGATTGGTGCAAGTCCCAAGGATAACTCATCCACCAGTAACAAAAGGGGATTGCACAGAAGCGCCGTGGATATAGACAGCATTTGTCGTTCACCTCCGCTGAGGTACCCTCCCAGTCGATTTCTGACACTTGCCAATACCGCAAAATAGTTGAAAATGAAATCGTATGAGTTTTCCCTGCTTGTCCTGTCTTTCCTTACAGACGCAGACACTTGAAGATTTTCTTCCACCGTCAGGTTATCAAAGACCTTATCCTGTTCGGGAACCAGCACAATCCCCTTCTGTGTAATCAAGTGAGGCGGTCGGTTCTGTATTTCATCTCCCCTGAACCGAATAAGCCCTTCGGTGACCTTAGCATCATCTATCCCCAAAAAACCGGATACAGCTCTCAAAGTTGTGGTCTTTCCCGCCCCGTTGGTTCCCAATAAAGCTACAATCTGGTTTTCCCTGACTTCAATGGATATCCCCTGAACGGCGGTCAATACATTATGATAAACAACTTCCATCTTCTCAATATGGAGAAGCGGTTTGTCATTTGTTTCATTCATCTGCCTATCTCCCCAAAGGCTTGTATTTAAAAGGCCAGAGAATAAAATAATCCCGTATTCGTCGCCATATGCCAACGAGACCTGTGGGCTCCATAACCAGAAAAATAATCATGATTAATCCAAAGCTGGCATATTTTATGGCAAACATGTAAGTTGTAAATCGGGAGGGAACATTAAAGATGTCCACAATCGTATCGATCAGGTAGGGAAGCACGACAACAAAAATAGTGCCGAAAATGGCCCCCAAGATGGTTCCCAACCCACCGATAATGATCATGGCAATATATTCGATGGTCATAAGCAGGGAGAAGGCTTCCACAGAGACGAACCCCCTGAAGTAAGCAAAAAGACATCCTGCCAAACAGGCGAGTACAGAACTCACGACAAAGGCGGAAAGTTTGGAGGCGGCCACCTTAATACCCAATGCCTCTGCAGCCACATCCCGGTCCCGAATCGCCATCCATGCCCTACCGGTTCGTGAGCGAACCAGATTGATTGCAAACAGGATCACCAGGATATCTGCTAAGAGAAGTAAGAAATACCACAGGCGGGGATCTTCAATAAGCAGCGGCCCCAAGGACGGTGAGTCGATAACAACGCCTGTGGCAAAGCCTCTTCCGGACTCGTACTCTGCTCCCAGGTAGGTAACAATGAAATGGAGCGCCAGTGTACTCAAGGCCAGATAGAGCCCCTTCAATC
>DAOVMN010000022.1 GCA_030630685.1 Thermoplasmata archaeon
GGCAAGAGAGAAATTGTAGATTGCCGTGTCTCCGGTTTTCAGGGAGAGCACCCGGGATTCCAGCTGCCAGCCGTTTATCTCCTCACTGTCCGCGAGCCCGTCAGCATCAGAATCGGTAGGGTGTTCACGGAAGAGGTCCATCACCTTGTTGTAGGGATATCCTCCAATGCTGTAGATAATCTCGCTTTCCTCGATGTTCGGAGTCATGGGATCGATGACCCAGGTGATAAGAAAAAGACAAACAACCAAGAGTACAATCTTCCCTATAATTGATGAATGTTCTTTCAGATGGTGGTCCAGCCTCGAGCCTTCCTCATCCTCATAATAATCCTCTTCATCGATGTCCTCGTCATCCAACATGATCTGCCTCGATTATTAGACCTTAAGCTGTGTTTCTCTTTCTATCCTATTTATTTCTTTTCCCGAGTCGCCACATCGCCAGGGGACTATGTTGTAAGGTAGTGAATAAGAACGCGGATGACACGGATTTGCCGGATTTTCGCGGATTTGTGTTTTATCCGTGTTCATCCGGCTTGACGACCAAAGGTCATCCGCAGCGAAAACAAGTTTTCACTTTTAATCCGCGTCATCCGTGTTCCCAAGTCTGGCCGCAAACGCAAAATCTCAGTTCCTTATTCACTATGTCTCTGAGTCCCTTATTCGCTAACCTGTAACATAGTCCCCCACATCCACTTGTATGTAAATTGAAGGCACGAACCCAACTCATTTTGTATGCCTTCTTCTGTACCTTCTGCCCCGCTTCCTTTTCTTGCTGCTTGCTATATAGCCGATTGTCACCCCGATGACCACGAAGATCGCGATGAGCATTATGCCGGATATCCTTGCATCATTGGTTCCAAGACTTAGGGTGCCCTTCCACCCTGTAAGCTCTTCTTCCGGTTTCTCCTTCACCGTGACGGTAATGTAGTCCATGTTGTTGGCTTTATTCGAATCATCGGCTGGCTCCGATGGGATGATCCTTACCTGGTAGCGGTGCCCTCCTTCGCCTTTTTTGATTGTCTGGCTGACAGTTTTGGTACGGCCATAATTCAGTGTGGTGACGTTTTTGCCCACCACCTCCAACTGTCCGGAGGGGGTCTTGTATTCGAACATCACCGTCACATTGATACCCCTGCTGAACTCCACGGGGTTGGAAAGCTCTGCCGAGAGGGTGAATCTCTCGTTCTCGAATATGTCTCCTGAAGGAGATACATCCATATCCTCGATCACGGCATCTCCAACTTTTGTCCTTTTGGCCCTTACAGTCAGGGACATCTCATCGGATATCTCTTCCTCGTCCGTTACCGATGCATTGATGGTGATCTCGGCCACCCTTCCAACCGGGCTGTCGTCCTGGGCCCTTACTCTGAAGGTCACCTCTTTCGTTTCACCCGCTGGAATGTCGATTGTGTCCGGATCGAAGTTGATGCCCTCCCAGTAGGTCCTGTTATCGAAGGTATAGGTCAGGGCGATGCCCTCGGACTCATTACCGGTATTGGTGATGTTGAACGTGAACTCCGCACCCCTGTATCCGTCTGCATAGTATCCGATGTAGGCCACCTTGGAACCGCTGTCCACTTCCCACTCGAAGGCATGAAGGATCTGTTTTTCCACCTCGATATTGTAGTCCTCGAAGTTGTGGTGTCCCTCTGCCATAACCTCGGTGTCAAGGATATACTTCACATCAGGGGTCTGATCCCTGTCAGTGTGGTCACCCATCACGTGGTAGGTGCCCAGGGGCAGATAGAATGAATATTCCCCGTGAACTCCTACGAACATGTTGAGGCTCATCTCCTCTCCGACAACAAGGTCCATTCTCCCGATGTCTACCCCATGGTCTATATCACCTGAATAGAGCTGTCCTTGCAGCTTTACTCCATAGAGCAGGTTGATATCAAGGGTCTGCGGTTCGGAGATGCTCACTCTCCCGATATGTACGAGTGTTCTATTCCCCTCTTCGGCATACGAGTAAAGCGTGTAGTCTCCTTCAGGGATAACCACGGAATACCTGCCATCATCGTCTGTTGTGGTGTCCTCGATTGTATTGCCGTGTTCATCAAGGAACTCCACACTAATACTTTCCATTGGTGTGCCCCGAAGGTAGTCCACAACTATCCCTTTCACCTCGTACTTGAGCCGTAGATTCAGGTGTTGGGTCATTTCCTCGTCATTTTCTCTCAGGGTTACGCTTGTGGAGTAGGAGAAGTTCTTTCCCGCACAGGAATACCGGGCCGAGACCGTGTATCTGCCGGGCGCGAGAGTGAAGGAATAGTTACCCCCGGCATCACTCAGGGTAGTGAATCTTACCGTGCTGCTCTTTACCTTTACTATTACAAGGACATGGGTCACTGTTTCGCTTTGCTCCCTCTTTCCATCATCGTTCTTATCATACCAAACCGTTCCTTTCAATACAATTGGATGGGGGGTGAGCTGGAAGTTGTACTGTTCATCTTCCATGTAGGTGTGGGACTCTTCATGGTCTTCGTAACCAGCGGCAGTTATGGATATGGTGTAGGTTCCTTTGTAAAGCCTCAGGCTGAAGTAACCACTACTGGAGGTGGTCTCGTTGCGATGCCCGTGTGGGGTGGAGAACATGACCTTGGATTTGATGCCTTGGTCACTGCCCGTGTACTTATTGTTCCTGTCCACATCATTGTACACGTAACCCCTTACTCTTGCGAAATCTCTGCTGCTCATGGAAAGGCTGAGAGGCTCATTGACGGACATGAAGCGGTAATACGTATTCCCTTCCATGTCCACCTCGATCCTGTAGTCCCCTGGTATCACATAGGTCTCAAAGCTTCCGTTCTCTATCTCTTCGGAAACCGCATAATCCCTCGATTCGAAAAGGATGTTGCCCCTCTTTTCCTCATCGTAGTAAAGAAAAGTACCAGAGAGGCGGAGCTGTTTTTCAAGGTCCGGACTCCAAATGAGATCAGGTGAACCGATGTTCAGGGTGAGGTGCTTGGTGGCGAAATACCTGTACTCTCCCATGATCTTCCTGAAGGTAACATGATAATCCCCTGGAGGCAGAACGATCGAATAGTGTCCGGTGGGATCGGTTGTGATCATGTTGTCGTCATCGAACTTCACCTCCACACCGCTTATTGCTTGGCCATCATGGCGTACCGTGCCCTCCACAAGGGTGTCCCGAGGGGTGAGGACAAAGTCCTTGGTGACGTTTCCCGCCACCTCGATGTATTCTCTAAGGGTCTGGAATCCAAAGGCGGTTAAGGTGACGGTGTAGTTTCCCTCAGGGACATAAAGCTCGTAGTTGCCATCCGTATTGGTAAGGGTAAGATAGCTTTCCTCGCCTCTCTCGAATTCAAGGTTCACTCCAGGGACGAGGTTTGTTGCATGTTTGCCCTTCCATCCACTGTGGGTCACCCTCCCTTTGACAGTGTGGGCCGAACCAAGCTGAAGCATCACCTTTCTATCCCCGGTGAGTGTGAACTCTTCATAAACCGTTCTTCTTGTGTCGTTATCCACAGCCTCGATGGAATACCGCCCCTCTGGTACCGGAAAGGTGTAGTCCCCGCGGCCGTTGGATTCTGTGGTCAGAACGAAGCCCCCTCCCCTGAGGATTACGTAGGAGTGAGGGACCTCCTCCCTGTTGATGGCGTTCTTGTCATAGGAGTTGTTGCCGTTCCTGTCATAGTAAACCTTACCCGTCAGCTCAAAGGTTTTTTTCATGTTTAGTGTGAGGTCTGTGGGTGTGGAGAAGGACGTTCGTTTGTAGGCAGCATGATACGAGTCCCCAACATTCTCTGCCCCGGTGATGTCATAGGTGGTGGCAGCCAACTTGACACTAAAGCTGCCGTTATCATCCGAAACCGCCTTTGTGGAAAGACCGGGGACCGTGGAGTTGAAGAAAACCGTCACATTGCCCCTCAGCTCTGCATCGTAATAGGTGGTACCAGTGATGGTTACCGCGGGATACAGCGTGATGTTGGAATCCCTTACCTCCCCCTCCAGGGCATCCACGGGCTTTGTATATTCCTGGAACACATCATCTCCTGTCACACGTATCTCATAATTCCCGTTGAGGATATAGGTGAACAGGAACTTCCCGTCGATGGCCGTGGTGGTTTTTTCGGTGCCGTCAAGGAGATCCACAAGGGTTACCTTTCTCTGTGCCCTTGTTCCGTTGGCGTAGTTCAGGGTGCCTGTGATTGTGGCGGGTGAAATGGCAATATCCTGCTCCCTTGCCTCGATATCCATTGAGTCTTTTCCCGGATAAAGAGCATCATCCTCTGTGAAGAGCTTGATATCCCGCAGGTGATCACCAAGCTTGAATGAGAGCCTGTATTCTCCGGGTGGGATGCCATTGAATTCATAGGTGCCCTTCTCGGGATCAAAGTCCCCGAACTCTTCGCTGCCCCCGGGAGTGAGGTTGTAGTAGGTGTCCTTGCAGAACTCTCTCAGCACGATGTGGGGGTCGGAGATGATGGTATCCGTCCCTTCATCGAAATCTCCATTGCTGTCCTCGTCCCAGTAAACCCTCCCCTTGACAGCCGCGGAGGGGATGACGAGGTTCCTTGAGATATTGTACTCCGCCAACCGCATCGCCTGCTGGTCCGTCACGTTGAATGAGGTGGTGTTCAGGAGATTCTCACCCATCTGGAGAAGGTGGTGCTGGGCATCGGACATCGGACCCTTCGAGGCGATCAATACAACTCGACCGAATGGGGCTATCAAACCGTATTCCCCGTTCTCATCCGTGATAACCGTGTCGTGGGGTGTCATCTGGTCATCATAGATGGTCACCCTGATGCCCTGTGCAGGAGATCCTTTATCCGTTAACACCTTCCCCGATACGATGGCACCGTGATAGTATTTCAGGCATGTCACCCCCGAATGCATCCCTGAAGATATGTTCCCCTGTATCCCCCCATGCTCTATTGCCTCTTTATAGGACATGGGTTCCCAGGCCCTTGGATGATCGTCCACTTCGTCCGCGGGGTAGGGGTTCCAGTAGAAGGTTCTGTAGACCTCCTTGAAGTGCCTCATCATCCAGCCAGGCACGATATTCTGATTCCTGAGGTTGCCCTTTACCCCGGGGATACCGGATTCCATGGTCTGATTGATGTCCTCCCCGTACCAGCCGATGTAGGTCTTGTAGAGCATGGTCTTGAAGAATTCCCTCTTGTGTCGAAGATCGGTATCCACTATCCTGAAATCCCTGTCCAGCTCAGCCCTTTTCTCGACCTCCTCTGCCGTCAGGCGTTCCCCGGTTGGATTGCCTTCCGAATCCCCTGGAACATAAAGGGTCTCGAGGTAGGTGCCTACATCAAGGTCCGCGAGGGTGATAGGGGCATAGAAGATGTTGTTTGCTCCAGTAAATGGAAAGAGACGGGCATCGATGGCGAAGTATCTGATGCTGTGACCTGTGCTCAGGTGAAGGTTGTGATAGATATCGACCATCTCATCGAGTGTGAGATTGCCAACGAGCACATCCCTCATTGCCCTGATCCTTCCGTTCTCTGCTGAAACATTATGGGTCTCGAACTCCAATGAATGCGTGTAGATATAGAGAAGGCGATCTATTGAGGTATCATTCAGATATTTGAGAAGGACTCTTTCCTCTTTTTCACCGAAATGCCGGTTGTTCTTTCGGATGTTGGCATCCAGGAGCCTCTGGATCATCAACGCTATGGCTTCTTCTTCCCCCTGGGCCGCGATGAAGTTCCCGGCGAACTGGTAGCCGGTCTGGAAGTTATCCGCAACCGTGGGATGCTCACCCAACTGGATGGCCCAGAAACCATAATCCCACCATGAAATAAAGGCAGGCCTGTCGTTTGGCGGGGTCCTGTTGTCCTGTTGTTTCAGCCAGTCGAAATAGGAAAGCCAGTAGCCGTTCGGGAACGAAGGACCAAAGGAGCCAAGGTACCAGGTGTTACCGGATGAGGGGTCATAGGTGTCGTTGGAGGGCAGAAAGACGCCCAGGTAATGATCGTCCAGGAAGTTATAGATATTGTCATCCATCTCCTTCTTCTTCTCATAGGGGATGCCGGCATCGATAGCGTCAAGGGTATTGGGCATCACAATCAGGAAGAGGACCAGTATGGCACCTATTACATGCCTTGGCTGGGTTCCGCGGTAGACCGCCCTGAACTTATCGGCTATCCCTTCTCCTCTCGAGGTGTGGCTTCTGATATCCTTCACCATCTTCCTGAAATCCACCCACTCAAGAAGCTCCACGATTACCCAGGCCGAGAGAATGGCCATGATCGGCGTGCCGTTGAAGATGAACCTTACAGCCGAGGAGGCCATGTAAGCGCCCAGGACCGCCCAGACAAGCATGAACATCATGTCCTTCCTCTCGCTCTTGAACGCCCTGTAAGCCAAATAGGGGATGCCGATAAAGAAGGCCAGGAAGAATGTGACAATCCCATAGGAGAAAACGATCCTGCTGAAGGTCGGTGGCTGAGCCTCGGCGATGGTCTTGAACAGTTTGGTACGCACGAAATACTGTGCACCGCCCAGCATTAAGGAACCAAAGTCCCTGAACACGTATTTCATGAGGATGAAGGAAATGGCAGTTAGGGTGAATATCGATAGGAAGACCAACAGCCAGGGAACCCGTTTGGTTGGCACAAAAACGAAGGCCGCAATCGAGACAGCTATGAACATGTAGAGAGGAGTGGTCCACCAGCTCACGAATCCCATGAGGCAATAATATGGAGCGGACAGGGCCATCGGAAGCGAAAGTGCCACCAGGGAAATAAAGGAGAGGTTCAGGCTGTCCACATCCCGCAATTTATTTATGAACAACTGGAATATGAAGTATGCAACAATAATGGTCATAATGTATGGGAAACCCTTCCATGCCAACGCGATCACGGACATGGTCATCCCGGCAAAGAGCGCATACCCAAGCGCAACCTTGTTTTCCTTGACCATTCCTGCAAAGCCGTACCTGATGTTCCTTAGCTTTGTCCAGTCCTTCACAAATTCCCCGTCCCTGAGGCAGTTGACCGCCCGCTGGAAATAATAGATGGAGACCGCAGCGAAGAAAAGGAAGAAGGAGTCGTGGTCTGCCAGTGCGAAGGTTGCATGACCTACATGGCCCGCCATGATGGATATGAGGAAGGCTGCCATCAGGCCTGTTCGCTTGTTGAAGGACTCCTTTCCAATGAAATATACCGGCAAGATTATCAGGGCACCCCAGAGTGCCGGCATGAACTCCACGGCCCACCAGGTGGCTTCATCAACGTCTCCTCCAAAGAAGGGGGAAATTACTATCCCGGTGAGGGCCAGCGACCAGTCGAATATCGGGGGTCTCGGGTTGGGGATCCCGATGGGGTAATTCAGCATGGGATCAAAACCAAGGTGCTCGTGTTTGTGGATAACCCAGTCAACCGCTCTCTTGTGATAGTACGGGTCGCTCCCGCCGGTCATCTTGAATCCGTCGTCCGTGGCCTCGCCCACGTTGAAATAGACCCTGATGAAGAGGGCCAGGAAGAATATCCCTGTGAGTAAAAGGGCCACCTTCCAATTCTTCATCTCCTCCCGCCCTTTAAGGAGGAGACCCTTGCGATAGAAGGTGGTATCGTATACCCTCTTTTTCGGGGGGGTTTTTTTGGTCCTGGATTTCCTTCTGGTTTGTCGAGCCATGGTTTTTCCCCAGGGGATTATAGAAGATAGTTCAAACTGGGTCTGAAATCGTTCAGCATTGGTTCTTCTTAATAAAAGTTTACTCACATAGCTGCATGATGAAGCAAAGCTTCTGAGTGCTGGTTGGGGCGAAGCCCCGACAAGGCATGAAGAAGGGGACAATGTTGTAAGGTAGCGATTAGGAACGCGGATGACACGGATTTGGCGGATCTTCGCGGATTTTTCATTGATCCGTGTTTATCCGTGTGATCCGCGTCATCCGTGTTCCCAAGTCTGGCCGCAAACGCAAAACTTCAGTTCCTTATTCGCTAACCTGTAACATAGTACCGCGAAATGTGAATCCTGATTCAAAACTTTTAATTATAACTTCCGAAGTGAGCCACCTTCGATTATAACCCTATCTATTTGCCGATATTCAGGAGGCATACCTACGGGCGTGAAACTGACCGACACCATATTCAGGGACGCACATCAATCACTCCTTGTCACACGGATGAGAACGAGAGATATGCTGCCCATCGCAGAGAAAATGAACGAGATCGACTGGTTCTCCCTTGAGGTCTGGGGAGGGGCAACATTTGACGTGGCCATCCGTTATTTGAACGAGGATCCCTGGGATAGGATAAGGTCACTGAAGAAGGCCATGCCCGACATACCGATGCAGATGCTTCTCAGGGGCCAGAATATAGTGGGATACCACAACTATCCGGACGATATCCTCATCAAATTCGTGGAAAGGGCCGCTGCTAACGGGGTGGACATCTTTCGAATATTCGATGCGCTCAACGACATCAGGAACCTCGAGGTGGCCATAAAGACCGCAAAGAAGTGCGATTCTCATGTCCAGGGCTGCATCTCCTATACGATCTCTCCGGTGCACACCGTGGAGAAGTTCGCTGACTTCGCCGTGAAACTGGCCGAACTTGAAGTGGATTCCATCTGCATCAAGGATATGGCAGGTATGATCACACCAAGGGCTGCCTATAAACTGATCAAGGGGATCAAGAAAGAAGTCAACCTTCCAGTGAACCTTCACACCCACAGCACAAGCGGAATGGCACTCATGACCTATTTTTCTGCTGCGGAAGCCGGTGTGGACATCCTTGACACTGCCATCTCCCCGCTGAGCGGAGGCACATCTCAACCACCCTGTGAATCTGTCATTGCCGGATTCGAAGGCACCCCCTATGATACGGGTATCGATATCCAAGACCTCACGGAGATCGTAGAGTATTTCCGCAAGCTCAAGGAGAAGTACAGGGGTGTTCTTGACCCGATATCCGAGAGAGTGGATACCAGGGTGCTCATCTATCAGGTGCCCGGTGGGATGTTCTCCAACCTGGTTGACCAGTTGAAGAAACAGAACGCACTGGACAGGCTCGAGGATGTGCTCAGGGAGATCCCGAAGGTGCGAAAGGAACTGGGTTACCCGCCTCTTGTCACCCCGACATCGCAGGTTGTTGGTGTTCAGGGAGTGGTGAATGTCCTCACGGGGAAGAGATACAGTGTGATATCGGAGGAAACCAAGAAATATGTGAAAGGAATGTACGGTAAGACCCCGGCCCCCGTGGACCCGGAGATCAAGAAAATTATCATCGGGGACGAAAAACCAATCACCTGCAGGCCCGCGGACATGCTCGAGCCTGAGTGGGAAAGGAGAAAGAAGGAACTGGCAGAGATAAAAGATAAGAATGGCGAGCCAATCGAGACCACGGATGAGAATGTCCTCATATATTCGATATTTCCGGTTGTGGGAGCAACGTTCCTGAAGAGGGAGGCAGTGGAAGAATCGTTTGAACCCCATAAGCCGGCTGAAAAATCAAAGGGACCGTCGAAGCCAAAGGAGAAACCAAAGGAAAGGCCGGCAGAGGCTCCGGCAGTTGGTATACCCACCGAGTTCAAGGTCGAGGTCGATGGTGAGGAGTTCGAGGTGAAAATAGAACCTAAAGGGGGTTTTGTCGCACTCGGACCAGGAGAAAAGGAAACGAAAACAACTCCGGAGATACCAAATCCGGTGAAGGTTCCCATGGGGGGACTTATTACCCAGATCAAAGTAAATGTGGGAGACAAAGTGAAAAAGGGTGATATATTGGCAGTTCTTGAGGCCATGAAGATGGAGAACAACATAGAATCAAAAATCGATGGAGAGGTTAATGTGATCCTTGTCTCCGAAGGTAAATCCGTGGAAAAGAATGATACCATAATTGGCATAGTCTAAGGTGGTTATGATGACCGAGGAAGGCTTCATCAACAAGGTATTGGTAGCTAATCGCGGGGAGATAGCGATCCGTGTGATGCGGGGGTGCAGAGAGTTCGGGATAAGTACGGTAGCCGTATATTCCGATGCTGACAGGAACGCCCTGTTCAAGCGATATGCCGACGAGGCCTACAACATCGGGAAGCCTCCTGCAACCATGTCCTATCTCAACATAGACCGGATAGTCGGGGTAGCAGTTAAGGCCGGTGCAGAGGCCATTCATCCAGGTTACGGATTCCTTGCAGAGAATGCGGAGTTCGCGCGAAAGATCGAGAAGGCAGGAATCGTCTTCATGGGCCCACCACCTCAAGCAATCGAGGCCATGGGGAGCAAGATCGACTCCAAGAAGACCATGAAGGCCGCAGGTGTACCCGTGATCCCGGGAGTGGAGAAAGGAATAACGGACCCGGAAGAGGCAAAGGACATCGCAGCGCAGATCGGCTACCCTGTCATGCTCAAGGCCTCGGCCGGAGGCGGTGGAATCGGCATGACCGTGGTCCATGACGAGGCACATTTGGCAAAGGCTCTTGATTCCACACAAAGGATCGCTAAAGCCACGTTCGGAGATGGGACGGTTTTCCTTGAGAAGTACCTCGACGAGCCCAGGCACATCGAGTTCCAGATACTATCTGATACCCATGGGCACGATATCCATGTGCGTGAGCGGGAGTGCTCGATCCAGAGACGACACCAGAAGGTGGTGGAGGAGACCCCGTCTCCGGTTATAACAGAGGAGCTCAGGGAACGTATGGGCAAAGCCGCGGTCATGGCAGCCAAGGCCGTTGATTACAGAAGCGCAGGCACAGTGGAGTTCATGTATTCCAAGGGTGATTTCTATTTCCTTGAGATGAACACCCGCCTCCAGGTGGAGCACCCGATCACCGAGATGATCACTAATGTGGACCTCGTGAAGGAGCAGCTCAGGGTCGCATCGGGCATGGAGCTCGGCTATACCCAGGACGAAATAAAGGGCAACGGCTGGGCAATAGAGGCAAGGATAAACGCAGAGGACACCATGACTTTCCTTCCTGCTCCTGGAAAAATAACCCGCTATGCCGAGCCCGGAGGCCCGGGTGTAAGGATCGACAGCGGGGTGTACATGGGCTACGAGATCCCGCCTTTCTATGACTCCCTGATAGCCAAGCTGATCGCCTGGGGAAGGGATCGAAAGGAGGCCATTGCCCGACTGGACAGGGCACTCTTCGAGTACGAGATCAGGGGTGTGAAGACCAACATCCTGCTCCACAGGGTCATCCTCAGGGAGCCCGCCTTCATCGAGGGAAGGCTAACAACCCACTTCATCCAGGATTACGACATCCAGAAGAAGGTTGCGGAAGCAATGAAGGAGGAGAAAGCGAATAGCTTGGGTAGGGCCAGGGCTGCGGCGATAGCCGCGGTGGGTGTGTACGTGAATGCTGCTGCGCAGGCTCGGGCGCAAAATATGAAGGGGTAGATTTTTCTGCTTTTGTGGGGGGGTTTTACTGCACCCATTTTTGCATTTTATCTGGATGAATTTTTCGCCTCCAAAACCAAAGATATTTATTCAATGTCTGTCCTCTGCATGTCGTCTAAGGTGAATTAGATGACCAACAGATTGCTAAATATACTCATCCTTGCCTTTCTCGGCTTGATGATACTGTTCCTCCTGAGCGCACGTTCTGGAGAGGCACGGATTATCACGGTGGATGATGACGGACCCGCGAACCACTCAAAAATTCAGGATGCCATCGATGCGGCGGAGGAGGGGGACACTATCAGAGTATATGAAGGCATGTATTATGAGAATGTGGTTGTGAATAAATCTGTGAGCGTGATCGGGAACGGCTCTGCAAATACCACGATTGACGGCAGAGGAGATGGGGAGGTGGTGAAGATTACTGTTGATTGGTGCAATGTCAGTGGGTTTAACGTGACTGAAAGTGGGAATTTAAATGCCGGTATAGAAGTGAGATCGAATAGCAACACTCTCTCCAACAACACCTGCTCTAACAACTACTACGGCATCTACCTCTGGGACTCCGTGAACAACACACTCACCAACAACAACTGCTCCAACAACAACTACCACGGCATCCGCCTCTATTTATCCTCCAACTGCACACTCACGAACAACACATGCTCCTCGAACAACTACCGCGGCATCTACCTCGACTCCTCCAGCGACTGCACAATCACGAACAACACATGCTCTTCGAATAACCACCACGGCATCTACCTCTACAAATCCAGCGACTGCACATTCACGAACAACACATGCTCCTCGAACAACTACTACGGCATCTACCTCAGGTATTCCAGCAACAACACGCTGACGAACAACACCGCTTCGAACAACTACTACGGCATCTACCTCTACTACTACTCCAGCGACTGCACAATCAAGAACAACACATGCTCCTCGAACAACCGGTACGGCATCTCCCTCGATTCCTCCAGCGACTGCACAATCGAGAAAAACACCATGAATGAGAACGGCATTTACATATCCGGCAGCCTTGAAAACTGGAACTCGCATACCATAGACACAACAAACATGGTTAATGGGAAGCCCGTGTATTATTACAAAAACGTTACAGGTTTTACTGTTCCCTACGGAGCTGGGCAGGTTATCCTGGCAAACTGTACCTGGATAAATGTGGAGAACCAGAACTGCAGCAATAGCTCGGTTGGGATATTGGTTGGTTACTCTTCCAATATCACACTCACGAACAACACATGCTCAGAGAACAACTACGACAGCATCAGCCTCGACTCCTCCAGAAACTGTACAATCGAGAACAACACATGCAAGAACAACTACTACGGCATCTACCTCTCCTGGTCCGACGACTGCACACTCGTGAGCAA
>DAOVMN010000098.1 GCA_030630685.1 Thermoplasmata archaeon
ATATTAGCGAGGAACATGGAAGAGAGGCCTCTTATTGATCTGGTAGATAACCAAAGGGTTCGCCACCGATTGTGGGCCGTTCGTGCTGATAAGGATATTGATGCCATTACCAACCACATGCGGGGAAGATATATAATAATTGCAGACGGGCACCACCGGTATAAAACCGCACTTGCGCTCATGAAGGAAAGGCCTGAGCTTGAGAGTGTCAGGTATAGAATGGTTACTTTTGTGAACATGGCCAACCCCGGACTGGTTGTCCTTCCTACCCATCGATTGGTCCAGAACATAAAGGAGTTCGACAAAGAGAGACTATTAAAGGATATCAAGGAGCTCTTTAGCATCACCGAGCACGAAGACAGGGAAAGAATGTTCGCGGATATGGAAAAATCTTTTGCCAGAGGGGGTCACTCTTTTGGACTGTACATTGGCGACGAGATGTTCTATGTGTTTACACTCAAAGATATAAGGGCCATGGATAGAGCACTACCAGATAGATCCAATGCACTTAGAAGACTGGATGTATCTATACTTCATTCGCTAATCCTTGATAGAGTTCTTGGGATCGATAGGGAAAAATTGGTCCAGGGTACTATGGGAGGAGAAGGGTATGTGGTGTACATTAAAGGGATCGGGGATGCGGTTGATGAGGCAATAACCAGGGTAAAGAGTGATGCAATTGATGAGGCAATAACCAGGGTGAAGAGTAATGCAATTGATGAGGCAATAACCAGGGTGAAGAGTGATGCGGTTGATGAGGCAATAACCAGGGTGAAGAGTAATGCACAGGCTGTTTTCTATATGAATCCCACCAGGATCGAAGAGGTAGAGGCCGTTGCAACAAACTTTGAATGTATGCCCCAGAAATCAACATTTTTCTACCCTAAAGTATGGACAGGATTTACGATAAATATACTTGAGCGATAAGTAAAAAGAAAGAGGCAATAAATAGGTAAAAAGGTAACAGGCAAAGAGGCAATAGGCGAAAAGGTAATAGGCAAAAAAAGACAAAGAGACAATAGGCGAAAAGGTAATAGGCAAAGAGGTAAAACGCATAGCAGAAGAGGCAAGCAGAGGTGATATAGATGACAGAACGCGTATACAACTTCTATCCGGGCCCGGCAACCCTGCCACTGCCGGTACTCGAGAGGGCAAGAAAGGAATTCTTGGATTTTGCTGGCACCGAAATGTCCGTGCTAGAGACATCCCACAGGTCGAAGGAATACGACAAGACGCACCATGACGCCATGGATCTGGTGAGGGAACTTATGGGGGTTCCGGACGACTACAGGATATTGTGGCTCCAGGGCGGCGCCTCTACCCAGTTCTATATGGTACCTGTGAACATCCATACCCCTGGGAAGCCCATCGAGTTCGTGCATACCGGTACATGGTCAAAAAAGGCCATTAAGGAAGCAAAACTCTTCGGTGAGGTTAAGGTGGTAGCGAGCTCTGAGAGCGATGGATTCTCTTATGTCCCGGAGAATGTTGGGTTCAGCGAGAATGCATCCTACGCCCATATCACGAGCAACAACACGATCAACGGGACGGAGTGGCATTACTGGCCAAAGGTCCCTGGCGGAGTGCCGCTTGTGTGTGATATGTCCTCTGACTTGATGGCAAGGGTGATAGATGTCAGAAAGTTTGGTGTTCTCTATGCGGGGGCACAGAAGAACCTTGGCCCGGCGGGGGTAACCTTGGTAATTGTTAGGGAGGACCTGCTGGACAGGGTTCCTGAGAATACCCCTACCATGCAGAAATGGAGCACTCATGCTACCAAGGACTCCCTTTTCAACACCCCTCCGGTCTTTGCTATTTATATGTCAAAGCTCTCCCTCGAACATATAAAAGAGATCGGTGGCGTGAGAGAGATGGAGAGGATCAACAGGGCAAAGGCCAAGCTTCTCTATGATGTGATCGACAACTCTGATGGATTCTATAAGGGCCATGCAAGAAAGAACTCACGCTCTCTCATGAACGTTACCTTCAGGATCTGCAGGAATGGCAGGGGGGACAAAACTCTTGAGGAAATATGCGCTGCAGAGGGCCTGCAGAGAAGACTTGTGGGTCTCAAAGGGCACAGAAGTGTGGGAGGTATGAGGGCCTCTATCTACAATGCAATGACGTTGGAGGGGGTTCAGGTTCTCAAGGAGTTCCTTGTCGAGTTCCAGGAAAAAAACCAGTGAGCAACAGGAACTCTCTTCTATTCCATAATATCCCTTTACTCTACACAGGCTCCAGTCGAAACATAGGCCCCCCACCCCGCCCTACCCCATTAACCCCAACGTTCTTTCCCTCTCCTCTCCAGTCGAAGCCCAAGCCCCCCACCCCGGGCATCCACCCTCCATCCCTTTTCACCCAAAGCCTAAGCCCCCCACCCGGTATCCCTCTATTTCTCTCACCACACACTCAATTAGCATCCCCGATATAAAACATCCGCAGGTCCATGACGTTGGTGTGGGTGGGTCCGGTTTTGATCAGTTGGCCCAGTTTCTTGAAGAAGTGGTAGGAATTATTGTTTTCAAGATACATCCTTGGGTCCAACCCCATCTCCACTGCTTTTCCAAATGAGTTTTCATCGATCCAGGCTCCGGCGGCATCGGTTGGCCCGTCGATCCCATCAGTACCAATGCTCAGGATGTGGAAGGGGGCAGTAACGCCCTTTAACTCCATGAGGAGTGCGAGCATAAACTCCTGATTCCTTCCGCCCTTTCCACTGCCCCTTACATTTACTGTGAGTTCCCCACCGGCAAGAAGGAGCACAGGTGGCTCAAACGGCCTCCCGTGATCGACAATTCCCTTTATCATCGAGGCATAGTTCTTTGCCACGGCATGGGCATTCCCTTGGTCTCTGAAAGTAAGAATATGGGCATCGAATCCCATTTCATCAGCAGCCGTCTTTGCCCTGCCCAACGCAATGGAATTGTCCCCGATAATAACATGGTGGTTTTGTGTGAATTGCGGGCTACCCGGTTCTGGAGTTTCAGGATACCTCCCTTCGAGACCAGCCTTGAAGTAAGTTCCCACACCCCGGCCCATCTTTTCGAATAAGGAATACTTTTCAAGAACACGATGGGCCTGCTTAAATGTCGTGGAATCACCAATGCTCGGACCCGAACCGATGTCCTCGAGAGGCGAATCAATGACATCAGACACAAATAGGGTGATGATCCTTGCAGGGGAAATGAGCTCGGCCAGCCTCCCCCCTTTCAGGCCAGACATGTGTTTTCGCACGCAGTTAATTTCATTGATGGAGGCCCCGGATTTCAATAACAGCATATTCATTCTTCTGATATCCTTTAATTGGAGTGGGGGAATCGGGTAAACCATCAGGGCCGAGCCACCACCGGCCAGGAGAAAGAATACCATATCGTCTTCTCCGACATTATTCTGAATATACTCGATCATTGCTTTTCCCGCTGCTAAACTGCGTTCATCAGGGATTGGATGGGACCCAGGTATGAACCTGACTTTTTCGCCGGCGAAAGCGTGTTCTTCAATAGATATAATGAGGCCCCCGTTTATTCTGCCCCCGAGCACCTCCTTTAGCCCATGGAAAAGAAAAGGGACGCCCTTCCCCGCACCAAGGACATGGATATTTCTGTACCCGGACAGATCAAAGGCCCCATCCTGGATGGTCAATGTATTATCTTTTAGTTTTACACATCTCTTTACCAGCAACTGCGGGTCAACTGATTTCAGGGCCTCCGTCATTATCCTATGGAATAACTCCCGGATGCCCATGGATTCTGGTGAGGGGTGATTTTTATCATTCATGCTATCCCCTGACTCTCTTTCCTGAGAAAAAACTTTCCCTCTCAGGAGGGCGAAAACAAGGAAAAATTATTAATACCAACTCGAATGTTTGGGCCAATTACATGGCACGAGGTACTGAGATTTACATAGATGAAATAAGAGTCTTGGGCGAGACTATTAGAGATGCGATTAGAAGCAATGACATCATAATTCTTCGAGGTATTCAGGCAATGGAATCCACTATCTGGAATAAAGTCAGGGCATCTGAAAGCATTATATCGACAATCATAGGGAATAGCGCTGATAAATTAGATCTATCCAATCCAGAAAAAGATAAGGCAAGCAAGATCAGAACTCATATCATGAATGAATGGAGAAATAAATGGCGAGGGGTGTCTGCTGAAAACATTTTAGCGACACTTGAAGAACTTGAACGATTGGAGTTGATTGATATTTTCACTCGAACATACATCAATCGGCAGGGTAAGGAGGAAACTGTGATTAAAGAGGTGTCATTAAAGCCAATTTGGGATGATGTAATAGAAGAGATGATAATATCAGGGAGTGACAGATATATATTTGCATCATCGATAGGAAAACTCATAGGACTCTCAATCGCTGGAAACATACCAGATCGAAGGGGGAGACGGGCATGGGGCGTAGGTTCATGGAGACCCGTATCTGTGGCAACAAGAAGTGCAGATCCAGATGGAAGAATCTCAAAGAAAGAACTCGAAGAGGTATTTATTCAAAGCACACATGATGGCAAACGTAAGTTCTATGAAATGCGGGAAAGAGACAAGGCGAAAGCCGAAGAGATCAGGTTTATGAAAGATGATGGAGCATATGTGATCATCAACAGAAACGCGATACTCGCATACGAGAGGATACTTGAAAATGCAAGGAGATTGACAATGGAGAGGTTCAGAGAATGAGGGCTAAAGAAGAAGAGTTTTTGATACTCAATCCAAGTGACATTCAAACGGATATTATCCAGTTAAAGGGGAGACGCTACAACGAGATCTATGATTTTGTAAAGAAAATAATAAATCATCAATTTACTAGAAGAATCGAAAATGGAATTAAAGGATTTATCTTTCATGGCGAGGTAGGTACAGGTAAGACGACGTTAGCCAAAGCACTTGCAAAAGACATGAACCTCCCATTATTCTTTGTTGATGGTGTGGATATTGCAAGGAGCCTTTATGGGCAGAGCGAGAAACAGATAGGTAATCTGTTTGAGATTGCATCTAATAGAAAAAGTATCATATTGATTGATGATGCCGAATCTGTATTCCCAACTAGAGATTGGATCAAAGGGCAATCTTGGCACGTTGCCCAAAACAATGTTTTTTTCCATAGGTTGGACAATGTGGACACATCGAAATCCTGTGTAATCCTCACAACGAACCGTTATGACCTAATGGACAAAGCGGTTAAAGATAGACTTTATCCTATCGAGTTTGAGCCACCGAACTTAGAGACGTTGATAGAGATTGCAAAGACGAAGTGTGCCATGCTGGGTATGAGTTCAAAGGAAGTGATTGAAGAGTTGAAAGAAAATAAAAAGGACTATACGAGCGTTAGGGCGGTGGAAAGGCTGATTCAGGAGAGATATATTGAGGAGATGGGGTGATTTTGATAAGTATTCACGCTTAGGAAAAAGAGGCCGTAATGTAACATTGCGAGTTCGGTGGTAACACATGACATGGATAATGGTCCATATACTTAAACCTGAAATAGGTATTAGATTCAATGAATTCTGTAAGAGGAATCCAGACTTACTAATCTCAAAAATAAATAGAAATATTTACATATTCAAAAATGATGGCGAGGCGTTAGCGTTCTTAACTAAACGCAAAATTATGGATAAAGAATGGATTGACCTATATGCCATTGAGCCATTAGAGTTATTCTCCATGCCAGAAAAGGTTAAAAGGGTTGGGGAATTCTTGGCGGCACACCCACAAACAACGGCGAAAAAAGCCATAAATCACATACCTGAAATAAACGACATGAAGGAGCTGAAAAAATGCCAGATAAGATTCGAGAGAACACGGGACTAAAGATAGTCGAGTTGCTGAAGAAGAGCAACCTGAACCTTCAGACCAACATGTTAACAAAGGATGCCGACCAGAGGTTGGATAAAATATTGGATGAGGCGGTAAGACAGCGGAGGGAAGACAATGATTGAGATCAAGATGGAAAACATTGGCGGACTTCGTGGCATACACAAGTTTAAGCTAGAGAAGGGCTTGAACATTCTCGAAGCCCCGAACGCAACAGGAAAGACAAGCGTTATAAACGGCATCAGAACACTTATCCTACCATCGGATGAGCTAAAGAAGACGGATTACAAACACTTTTTAAATATCCCATTAAAGGATGGTGGCGTGACCGCCAGGGACGAGAAAAATACCTATGTAAGAGAGATTCATGAAGCAGGAGGCAATCTCTTTGTGAGCGGGGATCCCCTTTATGGTGGTGGATTAGGAGCAGACGTAATGTCTGTTGCAATTCGTGATAATAAGTTATTGCACGATATATCAACGGGCAAGTCAATAAAAACGAGATTAGATGAATTTTCTGACGCCAAATACTATGAATCAGCATCCAAGATATTAAAATGGAAACAAAATGGTGCGATGACCGAGTTAAGCCGGTATCGGGACGAACTAAGAAGGCTGGAAGGCTATCAAAAGCAACTTACTGAACTTCAAAAAAATAAAAAGAAACTTCTAAAAGAACAAGAAGCGTTGGAGGAGATCCCTGCCGCTAGTGCTGAAGACATGGCTAAAAAACAAAAACATTTGAGAGAATTAAGAAAGGAGGAGACAGAAATAAAGATAGAAATTCAGAAATCAAATAGCAGATTAGAAGATATAAAGGAAGATATAAAGGAGAGCAGGCGATTGGAAGAATATTACAATCAACAAATAGAAGAATTTGTTGAAAGGCATCCAAATATTGATAGAGAGATAGAGAAAATAGATGGAAAAATGGCTAAACTAAGGAGTCAAAAGAGGGAAGTCCAAGAAGAGCAAAGGATCATCAATATTATGTTAGATGAGACCGGGAGGAATCTAACAGATGCAACTAGGTTGGGCGTTGACGAGTGTTTAGCATGCGGAAATAAGAATTTTACGAGGGCCGATGGTGAAATTAGAAAGAGAGATTTGGAGAAGAAATATACTGACTTTACCAAGATAATTGGACAGATTAGCATCGAAATTGATCAAAACAGATTAACCAAAGGATCCCTACAGGAAGAGCGGCAAAAAATAAAGACTGAGTTTCATCAAAAATTGAATAATCAAAGACAAAATTTAAAGTTTAGGGAGAATGAGAGAAAAAAGACTATCAACAACATTTCTGCGAGTGATAAAAGGATCAAAGAGTTAGAAAGGAAAATCGCAAAGGCTGAGAAAGGATTTGATGTGTCAGTACTTAAATTGATGAAGAAACATGATGATCTCCGATACAAAATAGGCGTGGCAGATGGAGAAATAAAACGCACGGAAAGAGCAATTAATGAAAGAGCAGACGTAACTGGGCAAGTTCAGTGGTTAGATAAGAAGCAGAGGTTTTTAGGGCAGATGATTACCGACATGCAGAATAAGGCAAAAAGTATATCAGATGAACTTGTGAAAGAATTTAATAAAAGGATAGATGAAGTATATAGCGTGCTTGAATTCAAGGATTTCGAAAAGATCGACATAGACCCAGATACTTTTCAAGTTAACATTATTCGGAAAAGAGAGGGGCAACTGATCAGGCAACCGATAATATCTTTAAGTGATAGCGAACGTAGTACGATAGGAATCATCCTCATGCTTGCAGGAAAAGACCAGTTTTTTCCGTAGTTCCCGTTATTCGTATTGGATGCTGTGACAAC
>DAOVMN010000197.1 GCA_030630685.1 Thermoplasmata archaeon
ATGTCCGGTATAACTACACGAACATATAACCAATTTCCGTGGTTGAATTCTCATCAACAAGCCTCATTATGTTACTGGCTGCAGCGCGGAGATCCGCCAAATCCGTGTCATCCGCGTTCTTATTCGCTACCTTACAACATTGTCCCCTACGGCCACGATTACATGTGAAGTATAGGTGCAGATATATCCGCACCAGGATCCGGCCAAAGAAAATATATCTATTGAAAGAAGACTACCACAACCCTCCGGCGCCAGGGGAGGTCTGGACAGGGTATAATAAAAAAAACCTGAGCCATTTCATGAGATTCCCAGCCCGACAATAGGATATTTGGAGGTTCATCATGATACAAGGTATTCATTTTCTATTAACGTATGCCTGCAATTTGAAATGTGATCATTGCTTTGTCTATAGTGAACCGAATGCACGAGGCACGTTCAAACTCAGCCAGTTGAGAGAGATTTTTCATGAAATAGCCAAAATGAAAACAATAAAGATGGTATATTTTGAAGGTGGGGAACCATTTTTATTTTATCCTCTCATGCGTGAGGGTATCAAAATGGCCCGTGATATGGGAATAAAAACTGGCATAGTGACTAATGCGTACTGGGCACTGTCCGATGAGGATGCCGAACTATGGCTTGAACCGCTCAGGGAAATCGGGGTCTCGGACCTCAGCATAAGTAACGATTCGTTTCACTATGAGGATGAAAAGGAGAATCCGGCCGGGTTTGCCCTGAGTGCCGCAAAGAGGCTGGGCATGTCCGTTACAGAGATTTCCATCGAGAAACCTGCGGATGGAATAGAGAGAGATAAGGAACAACCATTAGGTGAACCTGTCGTTGGTGGAAATGTTATGTTGAGAGGAAGGGCGGTGGAGAAGCTCACCGAGGGGATCCCCAAAAGCTGGTGGGAGAAATTCACTGAATGCCCTTACGAGGACCTTAAAGAACCCAGGAGAGTTCATATCGATCCATACGGATATGTTCATGTCTGCCAGGGCCTGATCATGGGTAATATGTGGGATACTCCTTTATCAAAGCTTGTTCAAAACTATGATGCTCATTCACACCCGATCTGCGGACCTCTGGTTAGAGGGGGACCTGTGCTTTTGGCCCGGGAATACAATGTAGAACACGATGATAAATATGCAGATGCCTGTCATTTATGTTATTCAGTACGATTATCCCTTTTAGACAGGTTCCCGGAATATCTTGCACCGAGGCAAGTGTATGGCCTGGAATAAGGGCCGGTAACGCCGTCCCTGCATTGTGATAAAGGGTGCCTACCATGAGAACGAGGAACCTGCATTTCAGGGTGCTGATAAAAATCTTAATAAGCGAAAAGGAACGACACCATAACAACCATGGAGGGAATTTCCCTCTCTATATAATACGACATGAACTATCCGTAAAAAAATATTCTGGAGGCAACAAACATGGAAACGAGAGGCAAGCTGATAATACCGCAGGAGAAGGTAGACGATATAAACGCTATTCTTACGGACCCGGACAACGAGTTGATAAACCGCCTGCTGGAACTCGTTGAGAAACATGGTGGGGTGGAGGAGATAAACAGAAAGGCAGAAGAGAGCCGCAAGGTAGAGAATCTCATGGAAAGGCTGGAGAAGAAGGATTCGCCCCACCTGAAGGAGCTTGAATGGTTGATAGAGAATAGGGACAAGGATGCGTTCATCAGTGTGGAGGAATACAGGAAAAGAGTATTGGGCGAGAGGTACGGGTCCATGACCTTCAAGGACGACTACGCGATCACGCTCGAGATCTCGGCATGCCAGTATTTCCCCTGGTTCGTCGCCGAGGCAAAACGGGCAGTAGAAAGACAGGAGCTCATGCCCGGAAGGTTCATCCGAGTCAGGAATATGGTGGAACAGGTGGAGGACAACGACCTCCTCGCGATGTCGGCGGCTATGCAGATAATCGGTGCGAGCTGGTGCGAGACCCTGGACACAAAAGGCACGGACGGTTCCAATGTCCATTTAGGAGGCCCGGAGACCATAACCGGCTATTTCGGAGGAGTGGGTCAGCCGAACGACCATGCTATCAAGTGGGTGGATGAATTCCTGCACTACTATACCGCCTACGGCATCAGGCAGGTGTTGAATGTAAACCCCGGCACTGTGATTTTGGGATATTTATTGCACAAACTCGGCATCAACAACGAATTCAAGATCTCGGTGTATCTGGGAAACGACAACCCCTATGCCGTCTTCTGGACATTGATGACCGCGAAACTCTTCTCCAGAGAGGACGATACAACATCCCTCATCGGATTGAACTTCGCTAACTCGGTGAACAATGAGACCATAGAACTGAGCGCAGAGATAAGAAAGGACCTTGGATTCGAGGATGTGGTTCGGTTTGAGCATCATATCCTTGAGACATTCAAGAGTATTGTCAGGCAGCCTTATGACCGACGGGATGAGCTTATCGAGCTCACACCAAAGGTCAGGAACATCAGCGCAAAGCACGAGGGTGGAGAGATAGAGGTTGAGCTTACCCGGGAGCATCCCTCTGACATTCTCGAATATTTCCTGACCAAGAAGGAGATAAAGGAACGGGGGATCGGGGAGGCGATACTCAGGAGTTATCTCGACAAACACAATGCAATCAATAGAACCGCCAAGGTCCTCACAGAGAATGGTCTCTCTTTCATTGCGGCACGCAATCTGCATAGATAGGGGAGGGAATCTGAGGAGGGAACTATAGAAGGGAACCAGAGGAAGGAATCAGAGAAGGGAACCAGAGAAAGGAATCAGAGGAAGGAATCAGAGAAGGGAACCAGAGAAAGGAATCAGAGGAAGGAATCAGAGGATGAAATTATAGGAGGGAATCGGATGGAATTCAGGTTAGGATTTGCGGGATTCGGCGTGGTCGCTCGCGGGCTGTGTGAGATACTGATCGAGAAGAGGGAGATGCTGCAAGAACTGTACGGACTTGAGTGGAAGGTGGTAGCGATCTCTGATTTCAGACTTGGCTCCATTGCTGATGGGAATGGGATCGACATCGAAAGCGTGCTCGAAACCCTGAAAAACGGCGGGCGTATAGATAACGTGGATGCGCCTGTCAAAGGATGGGATGTACCCACCATGATAAAGAACTCCAACGCAAACACGCTTGTCGAGGTGACATACACCGATGTGAAGACCGGAGAGCCTGCAATGACATATATAAAGGCCGCCCTCGATAACGGGATGCATGTGGTGAGTACCAATAAAGGACCGGTGGTCAAGGCGATAAAAGAACTCAGGGAGCTTGCCGAAGCGAATGGTGTGAGATACGGTGTGGAGGGAGTGGTGCTCAGTGGAACCCCGGTATTAAACCTCGTGGAATATACCCTGGCAGGGAATAGAATAAGCGAGGTGAAAGGGATGGTCAATGGTACCACGAACTACATCCTGACGAAGATGGAGGAGGGCATGGGCTACAAAGAAGCCCTCGAAAAGGCACAGGAACTGGGCTATGCAGAGGCCGACCCAACGGGCGATGTCGAAGGCTGGGATGCCCTGGGCAAGGTGGTGATCCTGACCAACCTTATATTTGGAAAAAGCCTGAGATGGGAAGATGTCGAGAGGGAGGGCATAACGAAGATAAGTGCAGAGGACATAAAATCCGCCCAGGAAGAGGGTATGAGGTGGAAGCTGATCGGCAGTGCAAAGCTTTTGCCGGATGGGACCGTGAAGGCATCGGTAAAGCCTAAAAAACTCCCATTGTCCGATCCTCTTGCAGGGATTCCGGGTGCCACCAATGCCTTGACTTTTGTCACGGATGAACTTGGGCCTGTTACAATTATCGGACCCGGCGCAGGAAAGAGGGAGACCGGTTATTCTCTGCTTATCGAGCTGATAAATATTTGCAGGTTCTCGTAATTTGG
This sequence comes from Thermoplasmata archaeon, assembly GCA_030630685.1. GTDB lineage: Archaea > Thermoplasmatota > DAOVMN01 > DAOVMN01 > DAOVMN01 > DAOVMN01. The sequence goes on from DAOVMN010000197.1 coordinate 3,890, forward strand.
TGCAAATATGATACCCGATGAAATGAAGGTAAAAATCAGAACTCTGACGCCAATCTGGACCGGCGGGGTGGAAGGAAAGTGTGAGAGGCTGCATGAAACAGGCATTATCGGATGCCTGCATTGGTGGTACGAGGCCATCGTGCGGGGGTTGGATGGATATGCGATGATTACGATAGGGGGCGAACCATGAGTTCTACTCGATCCTCTACCACCCGTGATATCGAATTACCTCTCTATATTAGAATCAGACAGATACTGCTGGATGCCAGGAAGCATGTTGTACGGGCAGTGAACACGGCAATGGTGCATACCTATTTCGAAATCGGACGAGCCATCGTGGAGGACGAGCAGAAGGGGGAAAGCCGGGCGGAATATGGGAGAAGGACCCTGGCAGCACTTTCGGTGCGTCTTAGCGAGGAGTTTGGAAGAGGTTTTTCACGCCAGAACCTCCAGAATATGAAACAATTCTATCTCTGTTTCAGAAATTGCCAGACGCTGTCTGGCAAATTGAGCTGGTCTCATTATCTCCTGTTGATGCGACTGGATGACAAGCAGGCACGCGGTTTTTATCTGAAAGATGCGGAGAGTGAAAATTGGTCGGTGCGGGAACTGGAGAGACAGATCAATTCGATGTTATTCGAACGATTGTCTCTCAGCCGGGACAAAGACGAAGTCCGATTACTATCTGAAAAAGGGCAGATAATAGAATCACCTGAAGATATTATCAAGGATCCTTATGTTCTGGAATTCTTGGGACTGCCGGAAAAGGCGGCATACACAGAAAATGAACTTGAAACCGCCCTGATCGACAGACTTCAAGATTTTCTTCTGGAGCTTGGCAAAGGCTTCACATTCGTTGCACGCCAGAAACGGATTACCTTAGATGGGGAGCATTTCTACATTGACCTGGTTTTCTATAATCGTTTGCTCCGCTGCTTCGTGCTCGTCGATCTGAAAATCGGGAAACTGACCCACCAGGACCTGGGGCAGATACAGATGTATGTGCACTACTATGATCGGGTGATGAAAACAGACGAGGAGAGCCCGACAATCGGCATCGTGCTCTGCCGGGACAAGAAAGAGACTGTGGTGAGATACACGCTGCCTGAGGATAACAGACAGATCTTTGCATCGAAATATCAGTTGTATCTTCCGACAGAAGAGGAGCTTGTGCGCAGGATGGAACAATTGGTGCCGAGACTGGAGGCAGAATAAATGAGCGTGCCGGGCAAAGTTCACAATATCCAGA
>DAOVMN010000261.1 GCA_030630685.1 Thermoplasmata archaeon
AAACTGGATTTTCAAAACCGTTCTCTGCAGTGAGATATTTTTGCCAAAAAAACACGAATTTTATCGATAAGGGACTAAGACACATCCCACCTTCTCCAGCCCATGAAACCACAATACATCTACAAAGCAAGGCTAAGGCGAGTTGTTGACGGGGATACCGTGGACCTCGATGGAGAGTGCATGGTGGTGAGCACCAGGACCGGTGCCTGCGGGCATGGAGAGAGGCGAGATATTCTTCGCAGATTCCGATGTCTCGCTCTCAAAAATTAAAAAGAGGAAGATTTTCACGGGTTCGGATGAAGGCTATCGGGTATACCCTCCGTTGGTTCGTTATAGACTGGCCGCTCCCCCTGGGGAGGGGTGATGGTGCCGGTGACTTTCTTGTTGGAGCTGGATCAAAGGACTCGGTCCTAAACCGAAGGTATTTAAACCATGAAATGTTATAACAAATCGATGAGACATGAAAAAAACAAATCTTGCTGACCTAAAACTCGATCAAGAATCCGATATGAAAAGAATGCGGAAATGGGAGCTTAAGGATCGGAAACCAAATCAGCTCAAGACAGCAATAATCGTACTTTCAATATTGACTTTGGCATTACTATCGTTCTCAGTGTTAAAGGAGCGCAAAAACGAAGAACCACTACAAATCGTATGCGAAGTGCCTGAAACCAACACCTCCAAAATCGCCTATCTGAACACCTCTTCACATGTGTTTACAGGCAAGGACCTGGTGAATCTGGAAGAGACCTTCGGCATCAATGTGTCTGCCTTCGATAATTCAACAGAATACGGAGAATATGAGTGGCGGGATGAGAACGGAACCTGTGTATTGAGTGTGTCTTGGGGTGGCGAAAGAATATTTTATTTGAACCCTGATTATCTTTCGCTTCGGAAACATGACCTTCCCAACAAAACCGAGGCAGTGAATCTTTCCCTGAAATACATCCAGAAGATTCGAGGAAAAATTGATGATCTGTATCTTGAGAAGGTGAGCTATCACACACGGATTCACTGCTTTGAGAATGCTCCAGATACTAAAGAAGTTATTGAGGTGACAATAACTTTCAGGCAGAGAATTAACGGCCTACCTGTTCTGGGGATGCAGGGCTCAATCTATATGACCATTGGTGCCAACGGCAGTGTGCTCATCTACCAGCAAAATACGGTTAGAGACATTATTCATCCAGTTGAAACACATCACTATGACCCTGAGAACAAAACAAACTATACAACCGGCAAGGAGAATGTTTCCATTATCACTGCAATGGACGGGTACAGGTTAATGAAGGAATACAAACAAAGAACGGGCAAAAGTGAGGTCCTGCGAAACACAAGGGTCACCAACATCACGCTTGCTTACTACATAGATTCCTACTTTTTCTGTCCTGATAAACTTTATCCTTACTGGATTTACCGTCTGAAAGTAAGAGACCCAAACACCAAACTGGATTCTTACGGGCATGATATAAGAATTAATGCTGTTACAGGGGAGTTAATCCCAGAAAAATAAGGAACAAAAATTGGCACCGTATCCATTCACCATATACATTTTACCTGCCTTATGCCGTGTTACCCCCATCCGGGTGCATTCCAGATTTATTGGTATTTTCCAGCAGAGCAATCTCGTATCGTCCTTTGCTGCTTGAATTCTGCACGCGGATGACACGGATTAAGAGTGAAAACTTGTTTTCGCTGCGGATGACCTTTGGTCGTCAAGCTGGATGAACACGGATAAAAGACAAATCCGCGAAAATCCGTGTGATCCGCGTCATCCGTGTTCTTATTCGCTACCTTACAACGTGGTCCCGGTAAGGAAGTGTTTCACCGGAAGATTATTAATAAAGGATTAACATCAGTTTCAAAAACGGTCGTGATGTGATGGATCAAGAAGATAACAACTTCGATGAAAACCAAGATAACCAAATCGACCAGGACACCCATGAGTTGGATTGGCAAGAACCCATAGTTGATGGACCCGTACCAAGATTACTCTATTTCAAGAATAACATTCAAACAAGTCGTGCGGCCCTTCTTGGCGTGGTGGTCACAACAGCCGCACTCGTGGGTCTTATCCTCACGCTGACATTACCGTGGATCACCTATGAGGGGGAACGTGAGGTCTACAACGAGGAAACCGGTGAGGAAAAAACAGTTGAAGAAAAGGAATCCATCGGGTACGGTGAATTCGACAAACCGGAGAACATGGAAAGGATGCGCTGGTGGCTCCCCGGATCAATGGAATTCTATGAGGACGCTGTGGGAATGGCGGTGAACGGCTTCTTGCTTCTCACCATACTCGGTGCGGCTATCTATGTGCTTTCTGTATATCAGCATTTGGCCCCTTGCAAAAAGATATTCCAGCTTATTCCCGATTTCATAGCAGAGGGTCAAAAGCGCCTGTTAGCCCTTCACGCCCTTTCATCTCTTGTGATCCTTCTTTCTGCCTTTACTTTACGGGCGGTCCCTCGTTTTCTCCAGCTCCAGATGGCATACAACAGGAACAGTGAGGAATTTGGCACAAACCAGTCCATTTTTGCCGGCTGGGCGAGCCTTGGTGTGATGATCACCACAGGAATCATCCTGATATTCGGTTTCTTTACGATTTATTCCATGCTTAGAGCAGGCTGGGCGCTTCCTGAGATAGCGGGTAGTAAGATGGATGCACATCGTATCAGATCCAGGAAATACACCAGGATGTCCTTTTTCCTTATTGTCCTGGGAATTGTAGGGCTCATTGCGTCTCTGATCCTTCCAACCCTGCTCCTGACACATTCCTCCACATACTCCGATGAAGAAACCGAGATCATTTTCGATGACGGGCTGGTTCATGGATGGGGAGAATGGCTGCCTTTTGGCGATGAATTTGCGGATTGGGAGGCCGCAAGTACCCTGAACAGTATCGGGTTCGAATGCATCCTGATCTTCGGATTGATCGCCTCCATGGGAACAGCATTCCATAATTTCGGGAAACCCGGGTACTTCCGTTTCATTTTCTGGGTGCCGGTTTGTTTGGTAACCCTGATCAGTCTGGGGCTCGTGATTCACAATATCCTCTGGATACGCGGTGCCGGGGACCTCGTAGAGGGGCTGACGAATTCCCCCTACGGCTATTTTTTCACCAATTTCGAGTCCGACTTCGCCTACAACTACTTCCCCATTATTATCTCCGCCTGTGCCCTTGTTTCCCTTTCAATAGTACTCTATTTCCATCGCAACGAAATCCTTTACGGTGAGGAGGTGAGGGTAATGGGTGAGATAGAAGGAGCGCCGGAGGGCGAGGAGATTCCCTGGGCAGGCTTCAGCCCGTCGTATCTGACCGGGTTCCCGAAAAAGCAGATGGCGATATCCCTCGGCGGGCTTTTTGTCATATCCTGTGCCTTCGGTGTATTTGCTCCTGACCTTGCTCTTGGCGGCAGTTCCCATGACTCCACAGCCGGAGGCCCCTGGATACCACTCCACGATTCTTACGAGGATGACGAACGCTACCTTGAGGAGAATTCCTATGAGGATATCGGTTATTACATCGGAGAAGACACCATTTTCTCCATCAATTTTACCCTGAGATGGAGAGATGAGGAGGATGAACCTTTTGCAACCAATGAGCCTGACGAGTTCAGGCTGACCGTGGAGACCCCCTCGCATGGGATGCAGCAATCCGAGTGGGTGGCCAACGAGCACGGGGAAGAGGGGGTGATCGTCCTGAATTCTCAATATTCCGGTGACCCCGGACCAACCGGTTCACAGGGCACCTTCTTCGTGACCGTGGACTGCGGGGAATGCGGAGACCAGTGGTACGCAGATCCTTATATCCTCTGTCAGACGGATGATGGAAACAGCTATCGGGTCTCCTACGAGTATTCGTACTGGATGGAGATGTAGGAAAAGTGATAACCACACGACCTTTTCCCCATCACCGCATGTAGCCAATCTCCCCGAGCTTCTCCGGCAGGTAGGTGTCCGTCACGAAGTCCA
>DAOVMN010000394.1 GCA_030630685.1 Thermoplasmata archaeon
CAGATCGGGATTCTCACCATCTCCCGTTAAGATCGATCCATCTGTTTCGAGATAGAAGGAGAGGAAGGTGTTGTGAAGGTGAAGCCTGTACTCGACCATGTCCAACGAGGCCCTTGGGGCATCCCCCGGGCTGTCCGGATAGACATAGGCGTCCTTCCAGTCCGAGAATCTGCCGTCAATGTCGATTCCATCCTTTTCCTGAGAAGCGAGGAAAACATAAACCGAAGCTAATAGAATTAATGTGACGATTGAGATTGCTGCCACCTTCAATTGAATGGATTTGTTGTCCGTAAATTCGGTAACTATCCTTTTTCTACGAGTTGAAAAACCTGAGCCGTTGGTGAGGCCATTGCCATTTGTGAGGCCGTTTCCGTTGGTGAGCCCATTTCCGTTGGTAAGCCCATTCCCGTTAGTAAGCCCGTTCCCGTTAGTAAGTCCATTTCCGTTGGTAAGCCCATTTCCGTTAGTAAGCCCATTCCCGTTGGTAAGCCCATTCCCGTTAGTAAGCCCATTTCCGTTAGTTAACCCATTTCCGTTAGTTAACCCATTCCCATTAGTGAGTCCAAAACGCCCTTTACGTCCTGAAGGTATAGAATTGCCATTGGTAAGTCCACTTTTGAGGGTAATCGAGGGTTTTTCGGTCCTTTGTTCCTGTTTATTACTATGGAGTTTCACAAGCGGTCCTCCGTATTATTGGCTGATGTCCAAGATCGAGCTACCTTTCATTGGGGTTTGGGTTTATATAGGTTTCGGCGTCCTTTTGTGGTTGTGTTATCCTGTAATTATTTCGCCTCCCGTGATTATTTTGCTTTCGATGTCACCTCCAAATTATAGAAAGATTCCTGTTTTTCTTCCTTTCCAACCCCTCCCATACTCCCAATTCTCGTTCCTGGTGTCCCACCAGAATCGTTCACTTTGGCATCTTCAGTATCTCCGGCTATGGCGCCCATTAGGGGTTGTACCCCCCAACAACTCCCCTGCCCGCATCAACCCCTCATCTCCAAAAATCCGCACGATCTGCTTTCCTGTTCATGTCCCATCCTCCATCCATTCACAAATCTTTCTCCCCACATATATCCAAATGCATCCCCCCATCACCCATAATCCCCGGGCCCCCTTTTCCCCTCCTTTCCCCATTTTTCACTCCCGACCAGTTTGCGGCACAATATCTTTAGCCCGTATGCAGAGGCCCGAACCATGTGTCTTGCAGTACCAGCCCGGGGATGGAGATCCACGGGAACAAGGCCAAACTGGACTACGTGGGCTTGTCCGGGATACCAATGTCTCCCTTGTTTCAGCCGGGGTGGGAGACCACGTGATAGTCCATGCAGATTATGCCATACGGATCCTTGATCCGGAGGAAGCGAAAAAGACCTCTGATGTCTGGAACGAGTATTTTGACCACCTGGACGGGTGACATCCGCCGCTGAAAAGAAGGATAGAGACCTTAGCATGTCATAATAAAGCTTCAGGACAAAGACCTTAGCTGAGTTGCGAAATATTCTTATTTCGAGAGAAGGAGTTAAGGCTTATGCTTATCGAACCGGGGGCATCTTTCTGGGAGGGCATGAGTGTTGTCATTCCGATATGCCTTCTTTCCCTGATCGCCCTGCGCCTCAGGGTGCTCGACACCAAGGGCACCTTCCTGGCGGCCGTTGCCGGCATTCTCATCGGGATATTCGGTGGCCCCTCCTGGCTGGTCATCCTGCTCTTCTTCCTTATCACCAGTTATCTTGCCACCAGGTTCAAGTATGAATGCAAGCAGAGGAGGGGGATAGCCGAAGGGAACGGAGGCACAAGGCGCACCTCAAACGTCTTCTATAACGGCCTGGTCCCCACCCTGATCGCGGTTTTCAGTGCGGGTATCGGTGAGGGAGCAGCCTGGCTTTACATCACCGCCATTGCTGCCGCTGCCTCGGACACATTCGCAAGCGAGATCGGGGTGTTATCCAACAGGGTGTACATGATCACCAACCCGGCACGGAACTCCATGACCTCGAATCCCGCCATGCGGATCTATCCAGGAGTGGACGGCGGGGTATCCGCCCTTGGCACTGTGGCCGCTTTCACAGCCTCTTTTGTTATCTCACTCCTCGGCTGGATCCTGATCCCCTGGGCCATCGGAATCTCAAGAACGCTCCCAATGCTCATTCTTCCCGCGGTACTCGGATTCGTGGGATGCAACATCGACAGCCTCCTGGGTGCCACCCTGGAAAGCAGGAAGCTCATCAACAAGGGCCAGGTCAACCTAACGGCAATAATCATTTCCACCCTTCTGATGGTGCCGTTCATCTAAACAGGAGAGGTTCAAGGATGTACGTTCTCATGATCCTCGACGGCTGGGGACTTTCCTCCAGGAAAGAGGGCAACGCCATCTTCCATGCCGACACCCAGAAGATGGATTCCTGGATAAAGGAATATCCATTCACCAGGCTCAGGGCGTGCTGCGAGGCTGTCGGTCTCCCGCCAGGACAGATGGGTAATTCCGAGGTTGGGCACCTGAATATCGGGGCAGGCAGGGTGGTTTATTCCCCGTTAATGAGGCTGAATTCGGCTGTTGAAAATGGTGAATTCCAGAATAATTCTGTTCTTCTTCAGCCAATGTCGAACGCGAAGGAAAAAGAAAGACCCATCCATCTTCTGGGTATGGTGTCGGACGGTGGGGTGCATTCCCATATTGATCACCTCCTTGCTCTGGTCGATATGGCGGAGAGGATA
>DAOVMN010000279.1 GCA_030630685.1 Thermoplasmata archaeon
CGAAAATATTAGCGTTTGGTGTTTGCATGGGGCGATTATGTTTGGTGATAGGTCAAATATGTTTTATTTCTTAATCACAGACTTACGACATACTCCCGGGGTATTGGGATGTTTACTATACAAGCTATAACACAAGCAATGGATCATTCCTTGCTCCTCTCAGGGTGAATGACGATCCGGAATTTGAAAATGCTCAGTACTGCCCTTCGATTGCAGTAGATGGAGATTACGTATATTTTACCTGGAGGGACAGCAGGGGTTCTGAAAATACAACCGTGTATTTTTCGAGGTTCGATATGGTGAGACATACATTCTCCAGAAACGTTAGGGTGGGGGGGAGGTACCGTGGGAGGGATCGGGTCCCTCGATAGCGGCATCGGATGGGAAGGTTTACATTGTTATGATAGATTTCAAATCAGACCGGGAGGAGCAGGGAGAGCAGTGGCCCATCGTCCTTGTAACATCCACCGACAATGGGAATACATTTGGATCACCAGCACAACTTAACAACTGGCAGAGGGACTTTTCATGCAAGTATCCGCAGGTTAGGATAACAGAAAATGGTACACTGTTTATTGTGTGGGACGCAGCATCGTGTTCACGGGGAAATTATTATCCGAGGGGGATATTCTTCACCTGGTCATCCGATGGAGACCAGGGATTTCATGATGAAATCGAGCTTGATAACTACAGGATATTCACCCGTGTTTCTACGGGCATCAACACCGATTACATTTGCTCGCAGGGGCATGTGGAGGTTGCTTTGTTGAACGGCACAGCTCATTTCATCTATGTGGAAAAACGGTTCGACAAGTTCGTTTTTGATATTGAAGAATGGAATCTGACAAATTCGGAGATGTCATTGCCGGGGATAAGCTATCAGAATTATCCGGTGTAGAGGGGAAAATAACCTTTGATTAAAGCCCTTCTTTCAACACCTTGAAAATCTTGAATGGAAGAATACCACGATTCACCGGTGTCACTTCGGGCATCCTGATATCATCCCGACGACGGATATCCTGGAGCAAAGAGCTTCTGGATTTCCTGCGATAGAGTGGGACTGACCGAGTGAAGCGAGGGAGAGCGCACAGGTTTTGGGGCGCTTTTTTTCAAAAAGTGCGTTCCTGAATCCCTCCGGTGGCTTCTATGGTGCTTATAATAAAAAGATGTGTGAATCCTATATCCCCTCTTTGAGCAGCTTGAATATCTTGAATGGCAGTATCCCCTTGTTCACGGGGGTAACCTCCAGCATGCGAATGTCATCCCTGCGCCTGATCTCCTGAAGAAGTGAGCTTCTGGATTTTTTGTAGATCGTCATAATGATCGGCTTGCGGGATTTGAGGGCATTCGACACCGCCTTGTTGAAATACTCGCTCTTGAGCTGGATCCTCCCGATCTCATCGATTATCACGAACTCAGCATTGAATACCGCACGTTTAATGGCATTCACGGAAAAAACTCCCAGAGTATCCAGGTCCACACCAAACTCATCTATCCTCACCCGAGAAGATATTTTCATCCCGGCAATCACTGCCTCCTCCTTGGTCATGTAGTCCTGCATCTTGAAGCCTGTCACCTTGTCACCCTCCACGATCGGGTAGGTAACGACCCCTCCCATCTTCACACCCTCCGCTTCAAGCATCCCGACAAGGGTGAGCAAGAGCTCGGTCCTTCCTGAGCCGGGTAATCCCGTGATACCAACTTTTATGCCGCCAGCCATGTGGTCACCTTTTTGATGGGGGTGTATTGTATGTTAGTTCAGATACTCTTTCCCATCTATTTTAATCTTGTCCTATTATCTTTTCGTGATCCATTAGGTTAATTGAATTTTTCCAGTGTTATCTCGAAATACAGAGTCTTGCCGTAAAGGTCATTACTCGGGTCGTCTTTGTATCCCTTGTCAGGGGGAACTATTACTATCTTGGTTTCATAGAGGTGCATACCTATCACACCTTCGTCGAAACCCTCGATATTATTCCCGACCGAAAATTCATAGAGTGAATAATCGGTTCTGCCTTCGTGATTTTTCTTGAATTTTTCCGTCTTGGGTGCCTTCTTGTTCTTTGCCACGGATTCCACAGAGGTGTCGAATATGCTTCCGTTCGCAAGATAGCCCACATAATTTACTCCGATCTCGTCCTCGCTTCCCACAGTTCTATTGGAGGTCCGGGGCTTAGCCTTTACCTCCACTCCGGCATGTGATGCTTTCCCTTTGAAGGATTGTGAGGTTGCCGAGACCTTGATTGTGAATCTTCCTGAGTCCACGTCCTCGGGAGCCCTGACAGTAAGGATCCCGAGCTGTCTGGAGCCCTTCTGAAGGATCATATATGGATCAAGATGCACGTCCCAGTTCCCCGGCTTCTCCGTGATCTCTAATTTTGCGACATTCCTATCCCCGGCTTTGTTCTCAAGCACGAATACGAACTGTGCCGTGCCGTTGGGGGTGATGTCGTGTTCCGGGTTGTAGCAGTCGAGGGACAGGGTGTTCTTCTCCCCCTCGTCATCATCGAGAGTGAGATAATAGGCCCCTCCGATCACAGCGGCGATGAGGGTAATAACAACGCCAAAGAAGAGGGCGGCCTGTCTGGTATCTACAGTTCTCCTATCCGCTCTGGTACGCTTGGATGGACCTCTGGATCTTTTTCTTGCATTGGAACGAGACGCTGCCATAATGATCCCCCCGTCAGAACAAGTCCGAGTAATTATTACCTCGTCAAGAGATGGTTTCCCAATCCAGTTTAGCGTCACTCAAGTGATTCCTCGGGCTCCGGCATCTTCATGACAACCACATTCTTCACTGATTGAATGCCGGAGAACGGTAACACGAGTCTTCCCGTGGGATCCGTTTTGTAGTCCTTGGGGTCTACCTGGTCCGAGACCTTGGCCAGTACATATTCCAGTTTCCCGGTTCTGGTGTCTACCACCACATTGTCGATTACTCCGACCAATATGCCGTCTGTGCTCATGATCGGTTTGCCGATGAATCTGTTGATTCGAATTGCGTTCATTTTGTATCCCTCACTCTTCCGCAGAGCCGGGGGTCCCCCCAACTCAAGCGGTATGGGGTAATCGATATTATTTGCCATATATATGCTTTGCTTTTTGTTTCGGGCTGATTTCCCATGAGAACCCTGTTCTAATCTTCTCCAAAAAAGTAATCCATCCTGAGAAATTCTTCATACTCCTTCTCGAATTCCTTGAGGATCAAGGCAAGAACTTCCTCTAAGGAGACGGGTTTGTCAACGAGTTCCTTCAATGATATCCCCACCCCGGGAGGCCTGTTCAGAACATTGATGCCGATGCCCGCGAGGATGTATTTGACCCCCTCTTCGCCTATGCGATTTTCACACAGGATGCCGCAGAGCTTTTTATCCCGCGCGATGACATCGTTGGGAAGCTTGATCCGGGTCTCCACCCCTAACTCCTTCACCGCCCTGTGCACCGCAATCCCGGCAAGCAGGGGCAGAAGCACGGATTTCTGAGGCGGCACGTTGGGTCTGAGGATAATGGTGAACCATAGACCACCTCTGGGAGAATGCCAGTAATCCCCTTTCCTTCCTTTACCTGCGGTTTGGACTTCAGCAACCACCACAGTACCCTCCGGGACTCCATCATCGGCCAGCTCTCGTGCTACGGCATTGGTGGAATCCACATTATCATATCTTCTGATCTCGAACCTCATGCGCGGATAATGGGAAGGTTGTTTTTATGTTTTGTATTTGATTCCTGTGTGCCTGCATGCCTGTCAAAATAGC
>DAOVMN010000014.1 GCA_030630685.1 Thermoplasmata archaeon
CATAGAAAGGCATATCTGGCGGACAGATGAAAAAGTGCTCTACAACGGTACAAATACCAGCTTCTCCCTCTCGAATCTCTCAGTTGGAAAGCACACAATTTACCTGAAGGTGCTGGACGACCTTGGTGCCTGGTCCGAGGAAGTAAACACCACTTTAACCATCGCCCCTGATACGGTTCCCCCAACACTCTCGATCACCAGCCCGCAGAACAATTCAGAGGTAGAGGGCACCATAAACATTACAGGAACTGCCTCGGACAATGTGGGCATCCTGAAAGTGGAATACAGGCTTGTCGGTACCGACGAGTGGCTCCAGGTCCCGGGCACGACCTCCTGGTCCCTCGAGCTGGATACAACTCAATTCGAGGACGGGAAACCGACGTTCCAGTTTCGCGCCTACGACGGTAAGCAGTATTCGGAGATTCGGGACCTGACCATTGAGGTGAGAAATCAGGAAGATGAGGAAAACGGGGATTCAGATTCCAATCTGCTTATGCTAACAATCATCGGTATCGTGGTCGCCGTCGTGGCGGCCCTGGTGGGCGTTGTGGCTATAAAAAGGAGGATATAAGTCTAACAAACCGGAATCAGCGGGCACCAAAATTTATAAAAGAAGAAGGACATGGTAACCATCCAATTTCAGGAAGCATATCATGACCTCGAAGCGATGGCAGGACATCTATGCCGACAAACTCGTCTCACCCAGAGAGGCACTTTCCAACATCCGAAACGGACAAACGATCTTCATCGGCACCGGATGCGGGGAGCCTCTCCTGCTCACCGGGACACTGACCGAGATGGCAGAACAATTCTCTGACATCAAGGTGATCCATCTCATGGCCCAGGGGGATCAAAGATTTGCCAGTCCCGAGTTACGCAGCAGTTTTCGCTACAACACCTTTTACATTGGTCGGGGAGTGGAGGCCGCGGTAGCTGAAGGGACGGCAGATTATACACCCATCAACATGAGCGAGCTGCCGAGGATCGTGAGAAAGGGGATCGTGATCGTGGATGTCGCACTTGTCCAGGTCACTGTGCCGGATTCATCCGGTATGTGCAGCCTTGGCGTCTCGGTGGACGCGGTAAAGGTTGCTGTAGAGAACGCAAAACTGGTGATAGCACAGGTTAATGAGAACATGCCAGTCACCATGGGCGACACACGCATATCCATGGATAATATCCACTATATGGTGGAGGGAAACGCCCCCCTCATCGAGGTACCATCTCCACAACTGGATCCCGTGTCATTGACCATAGGCCGCCTTATCGCGAATCTTATCACCAACGGTATGGCCCTTCACTTCGATAGAGGTGTGATAAGCGCAGCCACAATGAGATATCTGGACAGCAAGAAGGACCTTGGCATCCATACCGATATCCTCACAGACGATCTCCTGCGCCTCATCAAAACAGGTGCTGTCACCAACCTGAAGAAGAAGATCAATAAAGGGAAGACCGTAGCCACCATGGCCCTCGGCTCCAGGGAGTTGTACGAGGCAGTGGATAACAACCCTGCAATAGAGCTCTATCCCATAGATTATGTGAACAGCCCGTATATTATTTCCAAGAATGACAATATGACCTCTATTCTATCCATCCAGGAGATCGAGCTCAGCGGCCTTGCCAGCCTTGCCAAGGTAGATACGAAGAGTGTGAATATTCACAGCTTTCCCAGCAGCACGGACTTTATCGACGGTTCTCGCCGTTCCAAGCATGGTCTAGTTATAATGGCACTCCCTTCTACGACCGCAGACGGAGAGCACTCCCGAATCGTTGCCGAGAGCATAGGTCGAGGCGTATATTATAATCGTGCGATAGTGGATATCGTGGTGACAGAGTACGGTTATGTCAATCTCTATGGTCGCTCGATACGGGAGAGGGCCATCGCACTCATCTCCATCGCACATCCCAAGTTTCGAAAACAGTTGCTAAAAGATGCAAAACGATTCAACTATGTGGATGAAAACCAGATAATCTCCCCTGAATCTGGCTGTGTTTACCCACATCATTACGAGTTTCATTATACTTTTGCGGATGGGTTGAAGGTGTTCTTCCGTCCTGTGAAACCATTGGATGCCAAGGGACTCCAGCGGATGTTCTACACACTCTCCGAGGAAAGCGTCCGAATGAGGTATCATGGGACAATAAAAACCCTCTCGAACGAGGTGGCGCAGAAGTTGGCAAACATAGACTACTGTCAGGACATGGCAATCATAGGACTGAATGGTCCGCCGGCCAACCGCAAGATCATTGCAGAAGCACGGTATACGTACAATCCGACAAACAATATGGGGGAATTCGACACCCTGGTGGCGGAGGATTTCCGGGGCCATGGGATAGGTCTATTTCTGGCCAACTATCTTAAAAAGATTGCCTATTCCCGCGGTCTGTCGGGATTATACTGCGACATCATCCAGCAGAATGCCGGGACCATTGCTCTCATCGGCAAGGCATGGCCTACTGCAGAGAGACACTTTGATTCGGGCATTTGTACCATTGTGGTACGTTTTCCAGAGGAGGATGTTAGGCGTCCCAAGGACAGCATAATTGTCTATTCCGGACGGTTCAACGATTATTCCTATGGCGAGGGCCACCCTTTCAGATCCGCTCGGGCTCAATCGACCATGCGCCTTATCAGAGAGGAAGGGTTTCTCAACGAGCCCTGGATACGGGTGGAGGAGCCCAAAAAAATCCCAAAGGAACGGCTCTTTCAATCACATGAGCCTGCATTCATAGAGGCCCTCGAGAGGGCTAACTCAGGGGAATGGGACGAGGAGTTCTTGCAATTCCACCTTGGCGGGGATGACTGCCCGGTGTTTCCCGGGCTTTTCGATTATGTTCTGCTCTATACCTCGGCCACGCTCACCGGTGTGGACCTTATAATAAACGAGAATGCCAATGTCGTGTTCAATCCCATGGGAGGATTTCACCATGCACACAGAGGCTTCGCCGAGGGATTCTGCTATGTGAACGATGTTATCGTTGCAATAGACACCTTCCTGGCCCAGGGTCTCAGGGTTGCCTACATAGACATAGACGCCCACCATGGGAACGGGGTCCAGGATGCCTATTATCAGGACGATCGTGTGCTGACCATCTCGCTTCACCAGACCGGAAAAACCCTCTATCCCTGGTCCGGCTTCGAAACAGAGATCGGGAAGGGGATCGGGGAAGGTTTCAATATCAATGTTCCGCTGCCTCCGGAAACCGATGACGAGGCTTTTGGGATGGTTTTTGACAGATTGATAACCAAAACAGTGAGACTGTTTCGCCCCAATGTGGTAGTGGCGGTTGCGGGTGCGGATACCCATAAGAACGATCCTTTGACCAATCTGAGCATCACGAACAATGGTATGGTGGAGGCCATCGAACGAATCCGCAACTACAGCAACCATCTTCTCCTCCTGGGCGGGGGTGGCTATGATATAACCTCCACTTCCAGGGCCTGGTGTCGGATGTGGGCTGCCGCAAACCGCATCAGTTCCATGCCCGATTATCTCCTGACGGTAGGGGGAACCTTCCTTGGCTCTGAGGACCTCCGGGGCGCAGGCATCGTTGACAGGGCGTATCTTATTTCAGGGGAAAGGAAGAGGGAGATATTGAGGGAACTGGATCGTATAATCCAATATCACGAAGAGCACACCATTCCCATCATCCAGGAGAGAAATAAAGGAGGGGTTGGACTTTAGTTTTCAATTTTTGAGATCTCTTGAATAAGCGTTGTAACATAGTCCCGGTGTCATTTACACTATTTCCGATAGGTTTTTTTAGTAAAATGGCATCATCGTGTCCATGACGAAGATCTCAGTAATTGGTGCGGGACGCCTTGGCTCAACAATTGCATTTTCTATCGCCAAGGAGAAAATAACAGATGAGCTCGTTTTGATCGACATCATCGAAAACCTGGTAAAGGGCGAAGGCCTCGACCTGGGCCAGGCATGCATCCTCCCTGTTACGGGTTCCACGGATTACAGCAATATCGCAGGCTCTGAGCTCATAGTCATCGTGGCAGGGATCGCACGGAAGCCGGGCATGACAAGGGAGCAGTTGCTTGGCACGAACGCCAAGATAATGAAGTCCGTGATAGAACAGGTAGTGAGGTATGCGCCGGATTCAAAGCTGCTTGTGGTGGCAAACCCAATGGACGCCATGACCTATGTTGCCCTGAAAGAGTCCGGCTTCCCAAGGCATCGGGTCTTTGGGATGGGAGGGGTGGTGGATTCCAACAGGTTCAGGTACTTCCTTTCCCTGGAGTTCGGCGTTCCCGTGGAAAAGATCGAGGGCCTTGTGGTGGGACAGCACGGTGAGATCATGGTACCTTTAGCCAGCTCTGTAAAGATAGAGGGTGTCCCACCCTACAGTATGGAGAATGTCCAAAGGGCAATAGCACGAACCAAGGATGCCGGGCGGGAGGTAATCGCACTCAAGGGCGCTACGTTCTATGCCCCGGCACACGCAACCTCCATCATGGCTAAGATCGTGATGAGGGACGAGAAGAGGCTTGTTCCAAGCTCGGTATACCTTGAGGAGGAGGATGTCTGCATCGGTATGCCCGTAATCCTTGGTAAGGGCGGTGTGGAAGAGGTAAGGAAGCTAAGGATGACAGGGGAAGAACAAAGGCTGTTCAAGGAGGCTGCAAAGGCCTTGAGAGAGGGCCTTGCAAAGGTTGGCTATTAGGCGATAACGGGATCACAGATCTTCTAAAACGTTCTTCACCAGCGGCTCGAAGACAAGCCATTTTATCTCGAATAGGCGAGGTATCGATAAGAGAAAGGTGACAGGTTCCCCTCGCAACGAGTCATGCTCTGCACAATAACTAACAAACTTGTGATGCAGCACCTTGAACTCCTCAAAGTCCATGAATGGCGTTAACATTATACTCTCCGGGTCCCTGGCGATATTGAATATGGGGGTCCGTATGGTCGCAACGTGTCGCACGCACTTCTGCCTCTCTGAAAGCGGCTTTAATGGATTGAACCTGGAATGCGTCAGGGCCAGCATCTTGAAGCCAAGCTTCTCCAGGCTTACAATCCTTCGCTTCTTGATCAATTCTTCCTTCAGAAATTTGTTCTTCAAACGCGTAAAGGCCTGCCTCGAACACCCGAGCTTCTTACTGAGCAGGGAGTCAGAAAACTCAGGGTAGCGTACCAGGCCCAAGTACACCTTCTTCTCAAGCTCGCTCATCTCTATGTGTTTCACCCTGCACCTTACTTTTTTCGACCTGACATCGAAATCTCCAATCCCCGCCCCGGGGGGCTCGATCCGGAAGATGCGATTGAGCAGGGGAGCAAAGTCAAAGAAACTGAAGATCGCCGAGACATCGAACGGGAAGAGCACAATGTGGAGGTCCTCTAAGAATTTATTCTCTTCATAAAGCTGGACCAAACGGTCAGAGACCCTAACATGTTCGGCGATGTTCTTCGAGATAGAGAAAATAACTGCCTGGTTGGATTCACTGATGACTGAAAATAGATCCGAGGCAGCCAAAAACTTCTCCCTCGTAATAGCCAAACGGTCTTCGGCACGGGTCTTTCTATTCATTGTGACATACCAGACCGCAAGCACCTCACATCCCAAATGCTGCAGTATCGGAGTATACGAGGTATAATAGTACCCCTCCCTCCTCAGCTTCTTCTTTATTGTAGAATAGGTGGACTGCTTCATATTGATCTTCGTGTGCGCCTCCCTGTCGGAGTGTGTGGGATACCTGACCAGGTGGTACAGGACTATCTGTTCATTCCTTGACAATTGACTGATATTCGCTGCTTTCATGTTCAAATCCCGTGATGCTGAAGATTGTGGTTTCTCAATAATAAAATTTCGGCAACCGCGTTATTTTGTCATGCTCACAACCGGACGCCCTGACTGTAATCAAAGAGACATCAAGATATAGACTAAAGTCTCAATATTATGTCTCGATCCCAATTTGAGGGTATCCATCGTTGATAAGATGAAAGACACGATATATTGGTGTCAAGCATCAGTATATCTATCCAATAAATCGAGCATTATCGGGTAAAGACACAAAAACCTTAACTACTATTAGCAGAATCTGTAGGTATGAATCATACAAAATATCAGGTGTTGACCATGATAGATGATACCCCGGGATATATCGAGAGGAATGAACCCAGAGACGTTATTGTTTCTGGCCAAAGGATAGGCCTCAAGGATATTGAACAAATATTCCTGAGCCATGAATGCGTCTTGGATGCAAAGGTAGCCAGCGTTCCCGATGAGAAACAGGGCAGCCTCCTGCTCCCGTTTGTTACCCTGAAGAAGGGGTATGCGCCTTCTGACGATCTGAAAAGAGAGTTAGCCTGGTATGTTGGAACGGAGGTCGGGTGTATAACCCTGTTCAAGGATCTCAAGTTACGAGTGACTAAATCCGAAACCAGTACAATGCCGACAGTGGAGCGAAGTAAAGGTGGCAAGGACGTCTTTATCACCGGTCACAGGATAAATACCGCAGAAGTAGAACAAGCCCTGAAGGGCTTAGAGGATGTGGTCGAGGCGACAGTGATCGGTGTCCCGGACAAAAAGAAGGGCGAGATGCTGAAGGCGTTCGTCACACTGAGAGAGGGATGTGCCCCATCCAACGACCTGAAAAGAGAGCTTGCCTGGCATGCCCGGTTAGAGGTAGGGCCCATGGTTCTGTTCAAGGACATCGAATTCGGGGGCTATTCCTCGCAGGTCAGGGATGAAAGGGTCCGGAAGGGGATGGTGATCGTGGATAAGCTCGAGGAAGACGGAAGGGAGGTCCACATATCGAGCCATAGGATCTCCACCACTGAAGTCGCAAAGGCCCTTCTTGGCCATCCGGATGTATCCGATGCCGCTGTGGTCACAGTACCGGACGACAGGAGGGGAGAGGTAATGAAGGCATTTGTCAGATTGAACGAGGGTGTTGTGCCCTCGAACGATCTGAAGTTGGAGCTTGCCTGGTATGTGATGACCGAGCTCAAACCGATATCCGTGTTCAATGACATCGACTTGGTGGGGCATCGACCAGGCCCATCCGCATGGGACCTGCCGGACAATAGCGACCAGGAGACCATCTATATCTCCGGTCATACGATCCTTAGTGCGGATGTGGAGAGGGCATTGATGTACCATGATGCTGTATCAGAAACCGTCGTTATCGGGGTACCCGATGAAAGACACGGTGAGGCCCTACAGGCGTTTGTCGCATTGAGGGAGGGGGTAATCCCCTCTGATGATCTGAAGGAAGAGCTGGCATGGCATGCACGAACAGAGATCGGACCAGCGGTGGTGTTCAAGTCCATAGAGTTCAGGAGATTTCTTCCAAGAACCGAGACCAGAAAAACCTTGAGGAGCATATTAAGGGCAGATGCATTGAACATACCAACAAGGATGGCGATACATATAGCGGATTAATCTCGGGTGTGTATCCTTGATCTACAAGATCCCTTATGGAAAAGAAACTGTAGATGTGGAGATAAGCCAGGAAGTAGAGGTGCTGTCTCCCAACAGATACAAGGTTGTGAATGAGGCAGAGCTTATCAGGGAGGCATTGGATCAACCCCTGAGCAAAGAAAGATTCGAGGAGTTTGCGTCGTTCGGAAAAAGCCTGTTAGTGGTGGTGAACGATGGGACGAGACCCACGCCCACGGCAAGGGTCATCAGGGAACTGTATCCCGTATTGTCCGCACACCCAAAGCTAAGTTTCATAGTAGCCACAGGCGTACACAGGGCCCCGACGCTTGAGGAGTACAGATTTATATTCGGGGAATACCATGAGGAGTTTAAAGACCGGATATTCTCCCATGATGCAAGAAGTGAGAAGGACATGGTCTATCTCGGCATCTCCTCGAACGGCACTGAAATGTACCTCAATCGAATGGTCAAAGAGGCCGATAATGTCCTGGTTATCGGTAGCGTAGAGCCCCATTACTTTGCAGGATACACCGGCGGTCGAAAGTCGTTCCTTCCCGGCCTTGCATCGTATAAAACGATAGAGATGAACCATAAGCACGCACTTTCAAACAGGGCTCGCTCGATAGCATTGGAGGGAAACCCCGTCCACGAGGACATGATCGATGCACTGAAGGGCCTGAAGGAAATCAATATCTTCTCCATCCAGACAGTCCTCACAGGCGATCATGAGATCTTTGCAGTAACAGCGGGTGACCTTCACGAATCGTTCTATGCGGCTGTAAAGGAGGCGAACAGGATTTTTTGCGTCCCCTTGAGGGAGAGGGGAAACATCGTGATCACAGCGGTGCCCTATCCAATGGACGTGGACCTGTACCAATCCCAGAAGGCTGTTGACAACGGCAAATTTGCCTTGCGAAATGGAGGTGTGCTCATCCTGGTCTCAAGGTGCACCGACGGCATCGGAGGGAAGACCTTCTTCGAACTTCTGGCCCGATCCGACACCCCACAAGAGGCATTATATAAGATAAATAAGGATTACAAATTGGGATGGCACAAGGCAGCAAAGATGGCACAGATCGGTGTTTGGGCCAAGGTCTGGGCAGTGACCGAGCTTTCAGATGAATTATTACACAAGATCAATATCGAACGATACCCCGATATCCAGAACGCGGTCGATTCTGCCATCGATTACGTGAGGGAAAAGGGCGGGAAGCCAAGGATCGTGATTCTCCCGAACGGCAGTCTGACAGTGCCGGTGTTGGAGGGAGCGGAGATATCCGGAGGATGGGTAAGGGTTACAACAGATGTTGGAATCGAGGACATGCTCGAGGTGCTCGATGTTGTTCTAGAGAACTAACATAATAGAGGCAAAACCGTTATAAAATAAACAACAACGGAGGATACGATGGAAAGGAATGCCCTTGACAGGATGGCTGAAACCGCTGGTGCGAGATACCACAATACAACGCAAGCAGGATCAGATGCCTACCAAACTATGGCTGCGTAAACTATATATCCATCCTTTATTGCGCCATCGCTATGGATTTTCATGATACGACTTTTTAGGGTGAGACAATGAAACCGGATATCGAGGGGCTAAAAGCGATCGTCGGGAAAAACAATGCCTCGGATGAAATCGCGGATCTTTATGTTTATTCCTCGGATGCATCCGTGCATCAGGCCATGCCCTCGGCTGTTGTGAGGCCGAAAACCCACGAGGAAGTGCAAGAAATTATGAGATATGCTGACAAGAATAAGATCCCTGTTGTCCCGAGAGGAGCGGGATCCGGGATGTCAGGGCATGCGGTTCCGATTGATGGTGGTATCGTTCTGGACATGAAGCGGATGAACCGCATCCTCGATATCAGGCCCGAGGATGTAATATGCAAAGTGGAGCCAGGTATTGTGAACGATGAATTGAACAGGGTGCTGAGGCCATTTGGTTTCTTCTTCCCTCCAACGCCCTCCTCCGGTAATATCTGCACAATCGGCGGTATGATCGGCACCAATGCCTCGGGAAATCGGGCCGTGAAATACGGTGCAACCCGTGATTCATTGCTGGGAATGAAGGTGGTACTGGCCAACGGGGAGCTTGTCACCTTAGGGACAAACACAAGGGTCGAGGCATCGGGTTATCAACTTGCCAGACTCATGGTCGGTTCGGAAGGAACCCTGGGAGTGGTGGTCGAAGCAACCCTTCTTATCTC
Organism: Thermoplasmata archaeon; assembly: GCA_030630685.1. GTDB lineage: Archaea > Thermoplasmatota > DAOVMN01 > DAOVMN01 > DAOVMN01 > DAOVMN01. The sequence goes on from DAOVMN010000014.1 coordinate 9,606, forward strand.
TCCTCTTCCTAAATATAGAGCCATGGGAATGGTCAATTTCAGCAGATTGGAGGAGGCCGGCAGGGCGATATCGAATATAATATCGGCAGGAGTGGTACCCTCCATGGTAGAACTGATGGACAATGTAGCGATCACCGCTGTGAACAAAGCACTTGACCTCGGCCTCCCGGATGTAGCTGCCATCGTGATCTTCGAATGTAACGGTATGGTCAAGGGAACGGTGGATCATGATATGGAATCCATCAAAAAGATATGTGAGGGGCACAACGGGACCGGTATCAAAGTCAGTGATGACCCTGGGGAGATGGCACGAATCTATGCGGGTCGAAAGAAACTCTTCCCGTCGTTATCAAAGTATAGAGAGGGATTGGCCTGTGTCTCCTTAGCAGACGACATGGCGGTCCCGATATCTAAGATAGCGGATTGTGTGCATGAGATCCATGAGATCGCGAAACGTAACAATGTGATCATGAGCGCGTACGGTCATTGCGGTGCGGGATTGATCCATACGAAGATATTGATGGATCCCACGAAAAAGAGCCAATGGGAGGATGCGAAACGAGCGGTCAAGCAGGTCTATGAATATGTTCACAGGATAGGCGGGACGACCTCTGGAGAGCACGGTATTGCACTATCCAAGGCACCTTCATGGAAGGAAGAAAAGAGGGATTCGTTAGAGATGATGAGGGCGATAAAAAGGGCCCTTGACCCCAATAATATCCTGAACCCTCATAAATTGATGGATGCACCGGATGATTGGACCACAGCCACCGCTCTCAGATACCAGGTGAAGGGGGCATGAAAATGGGATATCTGAATAAATTAGAGCAGGAAATGAACACATGCATCAGATGTGCCTACTGCTTCGAAGAATGCCCTGTCTTTAACGAACAGGGCTGGGATTCGGACGGTGCGAGAGGCAAGGTGATCCTTTCCTATGGACTTCTATCGGGAGAGATCGAACCATCCCGATACATCGCAGACAAGTTATTCCAGTGTACCTGCTGCAGGGACTGCGTGGAGCGGTGCCCATCCAATGTGAGGGTGGTCGATATCATCTCTTCGGCAAGGGCGGATCTCGTAGATGCGGGTTTTGCCAGCGAGACGCACAAATACGTGATTGAGAATATTAAAAACACTGGCAACATCTATGGAGACACCGAGGTCACCTCGCCTGTGAGGGAGGGAGAGACGCCTCTTTTCATAGGCTGTCAGTATCTATCCCGACCGAACAAAACAAAAAGATACATAAAGATATTAGAAAAATTAGGCTTCGATCTTCATATCCAGAAAGAGATATGCTGTGGTTTCCCGATGGAGATCCTTGGATTCAGGAAAGATTTTGAGGCACACAAGGAAAAATTCCTGAAATCCTTCCCATATAAGGAGGCGATTGCTTTTTGTCCAACCTGCACCGTATTCTTGAAAGAAGGCTATGGGATCGATGTCAAACACATTATGCAGGTTATTCTGGAAAAACTCCCAGAGGCAGATTTGGGCCTGAAGGTGACCTATCATGATCCCTGTGATCTCTCAAGAGGCCTGGGCATAATAGATGAACCAAGGAAGATATTAGAAAAGCTGGGGGTCGAGGTGGTGGAAATGAAAAGAAACAAAGCACAATCAGGTTGCTGCGGCGGAGGCGGCGGTATCCTGATGTCCGATTCGTCTCTATCTGACAGAATAGCGCTGAACAGGATAAAAGAGGCAATGGACACGGGTGTGGACACCCTGGTCACGTCCTGTCCAACATGCGAACAGGTGCTGAAAAAAGCTGCTAAGGAGATCGGTGAGAGGGAAGGAAAGAATATGGTTGTGAGGAATATCGAGGATATTCTATGGAAGGGGCTAAAAAAAGGAGGAAAATAAATGGAGCTGCTTAAATTAGATAAACTGCCTGATCAGCAGTCGATGCTTGTTTTCCACGCTCTGGCACGGATGGGATACGAAGGGCTGGTCATAGTATCCCCGCAAATTCCCTTGGCATCCATCGGGTATTTCCAGGATGCAGGCAAGGAGGTGGACCTTGAATACTGCAGAAGAGCGGGGATACCCGTTATGAGGCGCGAGGTTGGAGGCGGGGCGACCTACCTCGATGGAAATCAGGTCTTCTATCAGCTACTATGGAAGAAGGGCAATCCCCGTTTCCCGCGAAAGATCGGTGATATTTTCAAATACCTCTCCGGACCGGCATGTGACACATATCGGGATTTCGGGATCGATGCACATTTCAGACCAGAGAATGACATAGTTACCAAGGATGAGAAAAAGATCGCCGGTGAGGGCGGTGGTGACATCGGTGATTCCCTGGTATTTGTGGGCGGTATACTCATGGACTTTGATTACCGAACAATGAGCAGGGTGCTCAAGGTACCGAATGAGAAGTTCAGGGACAAGATACATAAGTCTATGAAGGAAAACCTCACCACGATGAAGCGTGAGCTCGGATATATGCCAAAAAGGGATGAAGTTGTGGAATCTCTCACTGCAAATTTCGAGAAAAGATTGGGGAAATTAGAACCCGTTACCCTCTCTCGGGATGTAATCGACAAGATGGTCGAGTTAGAGCGGTGGTTCACATCAGATGCATTTCTACACAAAAAAACACCCAGAATCCCAACAGGTGTGAAGATACGTGAGGGAGTCGAGATCCTTTATAGTACCTATAAGGCGAGAGGCGGCCTGATCCGCACTGCCCAGGAGGTCAAGAACAGGGTGATCGAGGACATCGTTATCTCAGGGGACTTCCAGTTTTATCCGAAATCGGAACTTGATCTGATAGAGAGGGATTTGAGAAAGATCAAGCGAAAGGAGGGAATCATAATCTCAAAGCTCGAGGATTTCTACGATACCCGCAAGATCGAAAGCCCTGGGGTGGAACCGGAGGATATTACAGATGCGATCATGGAGGCGGAATAGCCATGATCAATACAAAGGATTTGGACCCGAACTTCAGATACGAAGTTGCAAAGGAGCCCGGTGGTGCCAACATTATGCGATGCTTTGCATGCGGCACCTGTACTGCAGGATGTCCTGTGAGAGCGATCGATGATAAGTACAACCCGCGGAAGATTATCCGAATGGTGCTCCTCGGTATGCGAGAACGGGTTCTGAAAAGCGATTTCATCTGGCTGTGCTCGACCTGTTATACCTGTTATGATCGGTGCCCTCAGGGTGTTCATCTCACGGATATCATGACCGCTTTGAAGAATATTGCAGTAAGAGAAGGGTACGTTCATCCCTCGTTCAGGGAACAGGCAAGGCTAGTGGGGACCTTTGGCCGGTTGTACGAGGTAGAGGACTTCGACAACAAGAAACGTGAAAAGATGGGATTACCCCCTGTAAAGAAGAGATGTGACGAGGTGACAAGGATAGTAGAAGATACTGATGTGAAGGTGATGACGGAATGAAGTACGCTTTGTTCCTTGGGTGCACAATTCCGGTCAGAGGCCAGAACTACGAGATCTCTGCCCGTGAAGTGGCAAGGATTCTTGGGCTGGAACTCATAGACCTTGAAGATTTCGCCTGCTGCGGCTTTCCAGTAAAATCCACGAATGCGCATACCGCAACCATCCTGGCGGCACGAAACCTTGCCATTGCTGCGGAAGAAGGGCTGGATATCTGCACATTGTGTAACGCCTGTACCTCGGTGCTCACAGAAGCAAATAAAGAGCTGAGTGAGAACAAGGAGTTACGGGAGAAGGTAAATAATGAATTAAACAAGATGGATAAGGAATACAAGACAGGTATCAAGATACGGCATTTCTCAAGGATATTGTATGAGGATATCGGCTTGGAAAAGTTGGGGCAGGAAGTAAAGAGAGAGCTCGGTACTCTCCGATTATCTGCTCATTATGGGTGCCATTATCTGCGGCCAAGAGAGCTGTACAACGGCTTTGACGATCCTGAAAATCCCAGATCTCTTGATGCCCTGATCGAGGTCACAGGTGCAAAGGCAGTTGACTATAAAACAAAGTTAGAGTGCTGCGGTGGGGCAATCTTGGGCGTGGAGGAAGAAATTGCACTCAAGATGGCAAAGAAGAAGCTGGACGATGTAACTGAAAAAAAAGTGGACGCACTTGTCACCGGTTGCCCGTTCTGTTCTATCATGTACGATGACAATCAAAGAAAGATCG
>DAOVMN010000391.1 GCA_030630685.1 Thermoplasmata archaeon
CAACATCCATGCGGCTATCGGGGTGGTACAGTTGAGGAAGCTTCCGGGTTTCAACAGAAGGCGGCAGGAGAATGCCGCCTACCTTACCGGGCACCTCGAGGGATTGAAGGGGATAAAAACCCCGATCATTGCCCCCGGCAGGAACCACGTGTTCCATCAGTATACCATCCGGACGGAGAAGCGGGATCAACTGCGTGATTTCCTTTCCAGGAAGGGCGTATCTACCGGTGTGTACTACCCCGACCTTCTTTATAGCTATCCTGCCATCGAGCCATATTTCACCGGGAAAAAGCAGATTGCGGAGCAGGCCACAAAGGAGGTCCTTTCCCTGCCTGTTCATCCGCACCTTTCCAGGAAAGAGCTGGAGTACATCGTTGATTCCATCAGGGAGTGGGCCGGGAGAGAGCCCTGAGGTGCAGTTAGGGAAGGCATAAATCCAATCTATCCGAATCTTTTTATATCGCTTTCGTATTCTGCGTTTTGGGCTCGCCGTGGCATTTTAGTACCACCAAAATGGAAGGATATCCGACATCGATGTCGGATATACCGATGTTATACGCCATTGCCTTTATATAATAGATTAACGATATGTTTAGAGGTGAATAAATATGAAATCCGATCAATTACTGAAACGCATAAACCTTGATCCTAAAGTTGTGACTGGAAAACCGGTTATCAAAGGTACACGATTAACTGTGCAGTATATCTTGGGATTATTAGCGCAAGGTTCAACTTTTGAAGAGATACTTCAAGAGTATAAAGGGATAACAAAAAATGACATTTTGGCGTGCTTACAATATGCCTCTGAAACTATAGAAAATACGACATTCATGCCTCTAGCCGTAGAGGCGGGTTAGAAATGCGCTTTATTGTTGATGAATGTACAGGTCCAAGGGTTGCCAAATGGCTCCGAGAACAAGATCATCATGTGTTTTCAGTTTATGATGATGCTCGAGGAATGGATGACGAGAGTATTCTACAAAAGGCAAACCTTGAAAATTACATGTTGATTACAAACGATAAAGATTTTGGAGAACTGATTTTTCGCATGAATAGGCCACATAAAGGCGTAGTTCTTTTGCGATTGGAAAATGAACGGGCTATAAATAAGATTGCTGTTCTCCAGAGAGTATTGACATCATTTTCAGAAAAGCTTACAAATAATTTCATTGTCGTGACTGAAAGTACAATACGGATTGCAGGAAAAGCCATAGACAATCAAGAAAACAACAGCGTATAATACGGTGTATGCGGCTCGCACCTTCGCCCCTCAACACCAAGCTCACGAAAAAATGGTTTAATGCCGTCAATTTTATTATTAACATCGACTCAACGGCGTTAACCACCACGCAGGAGAATTCGCCATGTCAGTCGACTCTAAGGGATTAGAACCACAATCTGACTATCCGATCTACAAAGAATCGAAGCCGGATGAAACCATCAAATCGATGACAAAGATCAATGAACCAGTCACAAAGAATCCAATAGATGAGATCAAGCAGCAGATGAATAGATTCTTCAGCTCCAGAACAGGCATCATCTTTGTGGGAGCGTTCATCGGGGTTGTTGCCGCCATATTACAGCACGAGGGGAATCCTGGGAATATGGGTTTCTGTGTGGCATGCTTCGAGCGAGATATAGCGGGTGCTCTTGGACTGCATAGAGCTGGAGTGGTTCAGTATCTCAGGCCCGAGATCATGGGATTTGTATTAGGCTCGTTCATCGCGGCAATCATCTTCAAGGAGTTCAGGGCAAGAACAGGTTCAGCCCCGATTATTCGTTTTGTTCTTGGTCTCTTTGCAATGATCGGTTCCCTTGTATTCTTGGGGTGTCCCTGGCGGGCAATGATCAGGCTTTCGGGAGGGGATTGGAATGCAATTTTAGCTCTTGCAGGCCTGGCAAGTGGTGTGTATATTGGCTCTATGTTCATTAAAAATGGTTTCAATCTCGGAAGGAACAGAAAGACCTTTCCTACTGTTGGATTGGTACTCCCTGCTTTCATGCTATTACTTCTTATTCTACTTCTCTGGGATCCCGAACTGAAGTCAGGTGCTCTCTTTGAGAGTGTAGAACCGCCAGGCTCCCAGCATGCCCCGATAGCTCTATCATTAGGAATTGGTCTAACAGTGGGGTTCTTTGCACAGCGAAGCAGATTCTGTACTATTGCAGGAATAAGGGACACTATACTTATTAAAGATATTCATCTGTTATTAGGTGCTATCTCATTGATAATCGCAGTCTTTGTGACCAACCTTGCACTGGGCCAATTTGACCCTGGATTCGAAAATCAACCTGTTGCTCATGATGATCATCTCTGGAACTACATGGGAATGCTTCTCTCAGGGTTAGCCTTTGTTCTGGCTGGTGGTTGCCCCGGCAGACAGCTCATCCTTTCCGGGGAAGGGGATGCAGATGCTGGGATTTTTGTGCTTGGAATGATTGTTGGAGCTGGATTTGCTCACAACTTCATGGCAGCAAGCAGCCCGGCCGGGACAGGTGATTGGGGCCCTGGTGCGGTGATTTTCGGATTGATCGTGTGCATAATCATTGGATTAACAATGAGAGAAAAGATTTGAGGAGGGATCAATGTGGCAGAGCGTATAGATGCAAGAGGACTTTCCTGCCCCCAGCCTATCTTCAGGACACAGGAAAGGATATGGAAGATGAAAAGGGGCGTTATAGAGGTGCTGGTCGACGATGGGACTGCAAAGCAGAATGTTGCACGAACCGCTG
>DAOVMN010000449.1 GCA_030630685.1 Thermoplasmata archaeon
AGTAAACTTCGCAAGGTGAACCGAAGGTTCGCCAGATTTCCCCCAGGGATTTTGCCAAAGGCAAAAGGGCTGATATACCTGCCCTTGGGCGAACCCCTGTATGCAAATTCCCTTTTGCTTTCTCAAGCGCCATGATATCTCACTTCCCCACAGACATTCTCATGCCTTGACGAACACTTCGTGTTCATCCGGCCATCAGCACTTCGTGCTGACCGGCCCTCGGTGCCTTGCGCTTCATGCCATCCTGCCACCTCCTTGGAGTCGGCAATGAGAGCTATAAGAGAATGTTCTATGATCACTCAAGCACTTAACGCTTAAACCTGTTTATATAGATTCTGCATCGCATTGAAAAGAAAAACCTCTCCCATGGATTGAATACTGGACCCACCTCATGTGTTCTCTCCGCCCTGCACCTCCTTCATGCCGTCCCGCCCCCGGGGGAAGATTATTTTTTGATGCCCGGGAATATCTGCTGTATCCGAGTAATTCGAGTCGGTACGCCAGAAGACATAAAAGTCGGCTGTGCCCTCCGGCCTTCGCCATGCCGGATTACGAGACACTGAAGAAGAAGGCGGAGCTCATCCTTAACGGCACCATTGTGCTGGACAGGGAAGTAACTCCGCCCTTTCCTTTTTCAAGGAGTACGGCCGGACCAGGAGCAGGTTCACCAGCTCTAATTCTTGGTTTCGATGGAACCCGGGTTAAACTCGAGGTCAGCAGGAAAAAAGATGCATCCGCTTTCGGATTAATCCCCGGGGAATCCGAAGGCTCCTACAGAATCCTGAAAGGCCAGGAGATTTTTATCGAGAATGTGAAGCTCATCCCGACACTCATGCACGCACCAGAGCAGGCATTCATCAACATAGACGCAAGGTGCGGGTTAGGTTGCCTGTTCTGCGCATCCCCGCATCTGAAGAACTACCGTCCTCTCCCTCCCGCCCGCTGGGTAGAACTTATCCGGGAATCCGCAGAAAGTGGAAAGTTGAAGGCCATTGCATTGACCAGCGGGGTGCCCGACACCATCGAGGAGAATATCCAGGATTTCGTTTACATTCTTGAACAGGTTCGCGACCTGGGAGTTCCTATGGGAGTGGAGCCCTGTGTGGAGAATAGGGAACAGATCCAGAGACTGAAAAACGCCGGAGCAAGCGAATTAAAGCTGAACATCCAGTCCTGGGACAGGGACATCTTCGAGATCATCTGCCCGGATCTCGATTATGACAATATCCTCAGGATGCTGGAGCTTGGTGTAGAGATATTCGAAAGGAACAGGGTCACCTCCAATATAATCATTGGGTTCGGAGAGGCGGATGAGAATGTCCTCGAGGGGGTGGAGGCCCTGGCGGAGATGGGGGTTGCAGCTACCATCCGGACCCTTCGCCTGGATTTCTACAACAGGCCGATCCTTAGCAAGGCCCTGAGGCTCGAACCCATTACCCGGGAAAGGCTTCTCCATCTAAGAGAGGAGCAACGCAGGATATTCCTGAAACACGGGATAGATACCCGATTCTTCCGGACAATGTGCTTCCCGTGCAAAGCCTGCGACCTGGAGGTCTTTTAGTGTTACTTTTTGATATGCGCCCTTGCCCTGCAGGTGGGACACTGGATTGTTATCGGTCTCTTCGCGGTGGGTACTTTGAGGAGGGTACCGCACTTTGGGCATTTGAGCACCTTGGGCTTGGGTGCCTCTTTTTCTTCTGCCTCCTCCCGGGCCCTTGGAGAGGGGATCTCCTCCTCTTCTTCTTCCCCTTCTTCTTCCTCTTCTTCCTCCTCTGCGAATCCTACCGCCTGCCCGCGCTTCCAGTAAAGGAATCCCCCGATGACCAATAAAAGGAGTATCATGAATAAGAGTGCGTAGACAAAGGTGTTCGAGGATTCGGACCCACCATCCCCTCCGCCCTCATTGACAGTGGTATGGATTATTGCAGTGGCGGAAGTGGAGGGGTCGGACACCGAGCTTGCTTTCAGGGTGATGGTCTTCTCCCCTCTCTTCTCACCCTCAGGTATCTGGACCATCACAAGGATATTTGCATTCCCCCCTGCGTCAACCGAGGACAGCAGTGCGGTTGTTCCGCCGTTCAGGGTGATGATCCAGCCTGGTGGCGAGGTGGAGACAACAACCTTAAAGTCGTCC
>DAOVMN010000487.1 GCA_030630685.1 Thermoplasmata archaeon
TGGCTGATCCCGAGGTGGGAGGCGATGCGGGATTGGGGCAGGCCTTCATCTGAGAGGGTTCTGGCAACGATTGCACGTATTAGCGGGAAAATACGGTCGTTCAGCACTGCGCAGGGTGGGTTCATATTACTCGGTTATTGGAAATGATTACCGAGTATTTAATTGTTTTGGGGGTTGGGGATGGGGAGGGGGCGGTGCACTACTTTCGCCCAGCTTCACCTACACAGGTCTTGGCAGGGATTTTGCGGCAATGGTGAGAACAGCGGATCGAACCCATTCAACCATTAATCTGTACGGATTCTTCGAGGGGGAGCGGGATGCAGGACTTGTGCCATGGGCACTGGAGCCGGGACCAGGAAATAGACCTCAGCACCCCTCGTAATGCACCATGGTCTCGATCGGATGCCTACTGGTTCTTGCACCTCCCTTATCTACAGGATATCCTATCGGAAGGATCGCGATCGGTCTTACATGGGCCGGCAGGTGGAGAACCCGTGACACCCTGTTTTCATCGAAAGCCCCGATCCAGATGCTGGCTAGTCCTCTGGCATGCACAGAAAGCAGGATGTTCATTACTGAGGCATTCGCGTCCTGAATGCAGTAGAGCTCCCTTCCCCGTTTCCCGTAAGAAGAGGATTTCTGCTGGTTTGCACACACCACGATCACCACATCCGCCTCTGCGATGAAGTACTGGCCCAGGGCCGCCTGGGCGATCTCTCGCATCTTTTCTTTTTGCCTGATCACCACGAAGTCCCGGGCCTGGAGGTTGCCTGCGGAGGGGGCCGCCCGGGCATCGAGCAGGATCTCGGTGAGGAGGCCATTCCCTATTTTCTCTGAGGAAAAACGCCGGATGCTTCTCCTGGTACGGATGGCTTCGATTGTGTCCATGACCGGAGATGGGAGTGTGGGATATAAAGCTTTTCGAGCATCTGCTTGAACAATCTGTTTGCAGGAGCGATGAAGTATCCACTCGTAATGACTTACATGACCTGGAAAACGAAATACATATATGCAAGGAATCGGGTGCCCTTCCCAATCACGAAGGAGGAACAATAGATGCCTTCAGATGAAACTAATGAGGATCTAATTGCCCGAAGCGCCAGAAGCCAGATGATCGTCGATACCATCGAAAGGGCCATTGAGAAGTTGATGTTTGTGGATGCGAACCTTGGAAAGAACCTGGAGAGCAAGGACCTGTTCCAGGTGAAGAGAGAGGCAAGGACCGCCATTACCGAACTCAGGGTCGCAATCCAGCTTCTGACAGGACAGCTTGAGGTCTGAGCCCTCAGCTTGATAGCACTTTTTCCATAACAAAGGCGTCTCCCCCATCCTTATAAAATCGTGGAGTCCTTGCCACAATCCTCATCCCAAAATCTTGATAGAACGTTATGGCTTTTTCATTCTCGACCCGTACTTCCAGGGTGACCCTGTAGAGTCTTTTAATCATGGCCTTGTTGATTATGATGTCCATCAACTTCCTTCCAATTCCTCTGGACTGGAATTCCTTCCTCATCACCAGAAGCAGGATGCGCACGGCTCGATCCGGGGTTATGCACGTTAGGATGAATCCCACGATCTTCCTGTAATAGCTGACAACGATAAAACCCTCTGGCCAGGCCCTGTGGAGGTCGAGATAGACATCGGGGCTGTAATCGTAACCCAACTCTTGATTCACGATGCCCATTACTTCAAATAGATCCCCCGGTTCGAACAGCCGGTAATCGAACA
>DAOVMN010000331.1 GCA_030630685.1 Thermoplasmata archaeon
CAAGGCAAGGATCAGGGAGCCGCTGCCAGAGATTACCATAGACGTCATTCAAAAAGGATTGGTGATCGGCGGAGGGCTTGCAGGAATGGTCTCTGCCTTGGCAATAGCGGAACAGGGCTATGAAGTGCATCTTATTGAAAAGCAAGATCTATTGGGAGGGAATCTGAGAAACATCCATTATACCCTGAAAAACGAGGATATTCAAGGCTACCTGATTTCCATCATCAGGGAAGTGGAGGAGAATCCCCTTATCGAGGTATACAAGAATGCCCGGATTGAAAGGATTGAGGGATATGTGGGAAATTTTAAGACAATAGTGGATCAAAGCTCAACTCAAATAGAGATCGAGCATGGGATTATCATTGTGGCTACGGGTGCGGAGGAATCCAGACCAAACGAGTATCTCTATGGCAAGGACGAGAGGGTTGTCACCCAGTTGGGTCTCGAGAGGCAGCTTGCTGAAGGCAGGGGTTTCAATAAGAGAACCATTGTGATGATCCAATGCGTTGGCTCCAGAGAGGATGAGCGCCCTTACTGCAGTCGGGTATGCTGCAGTGATGCCATCAAGAATGCGCTTAGACTGAAAGAAAAAAGCCCGGATTCGGAGGTTTTCATACTCTACCGCGACATGAGGACCTATGGTTTCAATGAGGTATTCTATGAAAAGGCGAGGGAGAAGGGTGTTATCTTCATCAGATATGAAAAGGATGATAAGCCTCAGGTCAAAAAAGGGGAGGAAGGGCTTGAGGTCATAGCCATGGATCATATCCTGGGCGAGGAACTATTAATCAATGCGGATCTTGTCGTGTTGAGTCCGGCTATCGTGCCCAGGAAGGAAAACGAAGAGCTTGCGAAACAATTAAAGGTGCCATTGAATGAGGATGGATTCTTCTTGGAAGCGCACGTGAAACTGCGTCCCGTGGATTTTGCCACGGATGGGATATTCCTTGCTGGTATGGCACACTCGCCAAAATCCATTAGTGAATCCATTTCTCAGGCTTATGCAGCAGCCTCAAGGGCGTGCACGATCATATCCATGGACGAATACGTAACGGAAGGCATCACCGCATCCGTGAACGAGGGGCTTTGCAGCGGCTGCGGTCTCTGCGTATCGGCCTGTCCCTACTCGGCCATCGAGCTAAAGGACGGAACAGCAAAGGTGAATGCAGCCCTTTGCAAGGGCTGCGGACTATGCTCGGCCACCTGTCGCCCCGGAGCGATCCAGCAGAGGGGCTTCAACGACCATCAGCTTTTGTCCATGATAAAGAGCTCAATGTGCGAGGTGTTCTAGGATGTCTGGGGATTTCGAACCAAAGATCGTAGGATTTCTCTGCAACTGGTGCAGCTACACCGGTGCGGACTTAGCAGGCACCTCGAGATTACAATACCCGCCGAACATACGCATCATCAAGGTCATGTGCTCTGGACGTATCAACCCTCAGTTCGTGCTCAAGGCCTTTCAGGAAGGCGCAGACGGTGTGTTAGTTTCAGGCTGCCATCCAGGGGACTGCCACTACATCGAGGGCAACTACCACGCCCGGCGAAAGCTCACCTTACTCCGCGACCTGATGGACTACATGGGTATAGACCAGAAACGCTTCCAGATCTCCTGGGTATCCGCCTCAGAAGGGCACAAGTTCGCAGAAGTTGTGAGGAGATTCACAGAGCAGGTAAAGGCACTCGGCCCGCAGACCAAGCTGAGCAGGGGGTTTGGGCCATGACCGATTATTCCGCGATGGAGGAACAGCTCAGACATCAAGCCAGGGATTGGCTCGAGAGCGGTGAGGTAAAGTACATCATCGGCTATGAGAACGGCACCAATACAGTTAGACCGGTTTTCGTTTATGAGGCCAAGGATGTGGACCGCCTTGTCTGGAATCCCAACTGCCTGAACAACCTCACCCTGTATCTTGTGGAAGAGATGAAAAAAAAGCCCGAGAAAGGAAAGGAGCCTGATCTCAGACCGATCGGCATAGTGGTCAAGCCCTGCGACTCGAAGACCATCATCGAGCTCATGAAGGAGAACATCGTACCAAGGGAGAGGGTGAGGATCATCGGGCTCACGTGCGAGGGCGTTATCGATCCAAAGAAGACGGACGGTTGCGGTAAGGAGATTCCCGGGCTCGATGAGGCCAATCTCTCGGACAAATGCAGGGTCTGCACACACCACAATCCCTTGATAGCGGATGTTGTGATCGGAAATAAGGTAGAGGAATCTTACTCCGATAGTTTCGAGGATGTAAAAGAAATGGAGAATATGACCCTAAAGGAGCGCTGGATGTTCTGGGAGCGCCAGCTTTCCCGGTGTGTTCGGTGCTATGCCTGCAGGGAGGTATGTCCATTGTGCTACTGCGAGGAATGCGTGTTCGATAGGGAAAAGCCCTACCGATGGAACGAGAAGAGCGTCCATCTTCGAGAGAACCTGTTCTATCATATAGTACGCGCCATGCACCTGTCGGGCAGATGCATAGACTGCGGGGAATGTGAAAGGGTGTGTCCCATGGACATCCCGATCAGAAAGCTCAACCGCTACCTTGGAAAGCGGGCCAGGGACAGATTCGGGGTAGAGCCAGGCATCGATACAGAGGAGAAGAGCATGTTCGGTACATACGACGTTAATGACCCGGGGGAGGAGATCTGGTAGGAGGAATGAAATGGCAAAGCTGATTCAAAAACACAATATCGCGGACCTTTTCAGGGAACTCCCGGGCTTCGAGGTATACGGACCTATGGAAGAGGATGGGGTGGTTCTTTACCGCAGGATAACAGATAGTCCTTTGCTCGATTTCGAGAACTCGAAGAAACCGCCAAAGGAGATATTCTTCCCGCAGACAGAGAGGATGTTCGAGCTCGAACTAAAGAATAACCGATTCGTGGGCGTGAAGGACCCCGAACTTCCTGATAAACCATTGCTCCTCTTTGGCATCCGACCCTGTGACGCACGTGCCATGATGGTTCTGGATAGATTATTCACCTGGGACTACATCGATCCCTATTATGTTAACAGGCGGGAGCGTACTACGGTTATAGCCCTCACCTGCACCAACCCTCAAGCGAACTGCTTCTGCACCTCCGTGGGAGGATCCCCCTACTCAGCGGATGGGGCGGACATGCTCTGGACGGACATCGGAGAAAGCTATTTTGTGGAATCCTTTACCGATAAGGGGAACAATATCCTCGAAAAAGGCGGTGGGCTCTTCACAGGTGCGGG
>DAOVMN010000356.1 GCA_030630685.1 Thermoplasmata archaeon
CGGTGGGAAATTACGTCTATGTTGCATGGAGAGAGAACAGTGTTTACTTCTCGCGTTCCCCTGATGGGAATTCCTGGTCTGAGCAAAAAATGATCAGTAATATATTGATTGGCAATCAACTCTCTCTTGTCTCAAACGGAGATGAGATTTATCTCGGATCTTTACAGGATTGCTCATATTCAGGTGTGTACCTCACCTCCTCACAGGATGCCGGGGATAACTGGGATGACCCTGTTGATGGATCCCTGACAGACTCGGAGCGTAAATTGGGCCTAACAATGTGTTACGGGAACGATACTCTCCATCTTTTCTGGGGAGACCAGGGTAACATCTCCGGCTCGGGATACGACTACGACATCATCTACCGCCAAAGCACCTCCTCCTATCCTGAAAATATGACCCTCGATGTGGGGGACGACGGAACCATCGACTGGGAATGGACCGGGGAATTGAACGATACGAATTCACCGCAGACCTTCACTGACCCGGGATTTGTGAACGCACTGAATTCCGCACTCTCCGGCGCCCATTACTTCACCGATAGTTACGGGAACGACATTGCGGAGGTCGTGCTGAACCTCACCTCCGAGACCCCGGGCAAGGTCTATCTGGACAGCCTCACAATCGATTACGACTACACTGCATCTGTTCAGGATTTCAGTTCCGTTCTGAACAACTACCTGGACAACCATCAGGATGACCAGGATGCGGACGGCAACATTACCATTCCCCTGACCATCACTACGGATTCCGCAGGAAAGATCAGGCTCTCGGATCTTCACATCGAATACGAACTCAAGAAGACCCTCGAACTTCTCACACCGGAAAAGGACGACATCAACACCACAACCGTTCATATCTCATGGGAGGCAAAGAACTTCGAATCCGGTGACCAGCTCACCATCTACAACAATACCGAAGGCGGAGCCTGGACGGATATCACCACAATGGATGTCTCTGACGGGAGTTACGCCTGGGACTCCACGGACATGAACGGCAGGGATTACCGTGTAAAGATTGAGTACACAGAGGACTCCAATATTTCGGATACATCGGAACGCTTCATGATTGATAATTACCCGCCTGCTACCTCGCACACCTTCTCCTACACGAACCGGTACAACGCTTCGGATGACATAGCCTGGGGCACAAATGTGAGCGTTACCCTGATCAGGAACGACACATTCCCGGACGGGGGAGAAGGCTCGGGTGTGGTCCACACCAATTACAGCATCGACGGTGGGGAATGGCAGGAATACTCCGATTCGTTCTACATCGGCACACACGGAGAGCATACATTCGATTATTATTCCGAGGATAAAATGGGGAACAGGGAATCCACGGAGAGCGGTGAGGTTCACATCGACACTGTCCGGTCTTTGATCGGGGAGTGGACAATTCCGGGCATTGATTTCGAGACAGAGGGAACAGTCAGCGTGAGCGTGGAGATCTCGGATGCGGACACAGGAATCGATGTGAACAACAGTACGCTAACGTATGCACTTGGCGATGAGACCTACCCAACCGCACATCAGGACTGGTGCGACCTGGATAATGTTCAGTTTTCAGAGAACGAGTTCTCAGGCAAGATAACCGAGGACTGGTTCAACCGAACCCTTGACTGGGGAACATTCTTCCTCTACCTGATGTGCACAGCGGCGGACAATGTGGGGAACACTGCCAGCGATCAGATCTCTGAACTAGTGGAAAAGGATTCCACGCCTCCGGAAATCACCGGGGTGAGCTCTAAAGTGGGGACAGACAGCGACAATGTCTACACTGTCGGGAGCGAGGTGAGACTCCATGTTTTCGCTGCCGAGACGGGGCTTACGGGCACGGTTCGGATTGCTGGTGGTAATACGGACGGAAGTACCTTCAACTCCCCCCTTACCCCGGAGGGCACGGATTATTACTGCGACTGGAACACCACGGGGCTTGTCACAAAGAGTTACGGCATAAAGTTCACGCTAACCGATGTTTCGGGTAACAGTGCAGCGGATGACAGCCTTGAGATCTCGCTGGAAAAGTATCCTTATCCGGAACTCTCGATTACCGGTCTCCTTGTGGACCAGAACGGTGAAAGCACCAATCTCAGCGAGGGCATACCTGCCGCGGTAACCGTGTATGTGCACAACTCCGGCACAATGGATGCACCGGCCGCGGTTGTGAAGCTCTACGACAACCAGAAGGACGCCGGTCATCTCATCGGGACAGAGACCATTGGTCTATCTGCGGGGGACACTGTGGATGTGGACTTCACCTACACGCCGGTTGCCGGAAGATCCCGGGATGTCAGAACCCTTTACGCGATTGTGAAACCCGTGGCAGGTGAGACTTCCACGGAAAACAACGAGGATTCGATAATTGTGACCGTCAGAAAGCTTCCGGACCTGACAGTAAGGTCGGTGGTGATCGAGGATGAAGAAGGAAATGTGATTGAAAAGGCGAAGGAAGGAGACCCCCTGAAAATAATCGCAGAGGTTGGGAACACGGGCGGTATCCCCGCTACAATCAGTGTAGCAGCCTATTCCGGCACTGTGAAGATTGCATCGGATACCGTGACAGTTGGAGCAGGTGATACTGAAAGTGTGACGCTCGATTGGCTCTCTGTTCCCGCAGGAGAACTGAACATAACCGTGAAAGTGGATGCGAACGAGGAGGTAACGGAAGGGAACGAGAACAACAACGAGATGACCATCCATCTGAGTGTGGAAGGGAAGGATGCAGGCAGCACAGGAGATGAAGAGAGCAAATCCGATCTTTCCATGCTCATTATGGGTTTTGTGGTGATTGCAGCCGTTTTCGGGGCGGCAGGCTACTTCGTCATGCAGAAGAAGAAGGGCAGGGAAGGCGATGAATGGGCGGGAGATGAATGGGACATAGAAACTTCTGAACAAGATGGTGAGAATGGTGAGTAAAGTAGAATATGGAAATTCTGAACAAGAAGGTGAAAATGGTGAGTGAAGTAGAACCTGGAAATTCTGAA
>DAOVMN010000218.1 GCA_030630685.1 Thermoplasmata archaeon
ATATCACAAAATATTCTCAGAGTATTTTGTGATATTATTTCTTTAAAGCCTTCACAATTACATCTTCTTGAAGTAACCCATGTCTAAAAAGTGTTACCGGAAATAAGA
Source organism: Thermoplasmata archaeon (assembly GCA_030630685.1). Classification (GTDB taxonomy): domain Archaea; phylum Thermoplasmatota; class DAOVMN01; order DAOVMN01; family DAOVMN01; genus DAOVMN01. Next base: position 109 of record DAOVMN010000218.1, read on the forward strand.
GGATTATGGGGTCAGGTCTTGCAATATCACTTTTCCTCATCCCCCTCAATTTTTTTAATTAAAATAGGTACACAACCTATTATTTCTATGGTTTAGCTTTCCCCTTTACGAGGTCTTTCTTTGGAACGTCTATCTATAATAATACCTAAAACCTCAACCATCTGGTTAAGAAACTCTTCAGATCCTATAGGTTTTCAACTAAAAGTTACCGAATTATTGACTTGGCAACCCTTCCCTATTTATTTAATTTAAAAGGAAAATATTAATTGTCTAAGAAAATGGGATGTGTTCTTATTTATTCAAATTTTACATTATACATCGCATGGAAATTAAATAGAATTCTCATCCCACTTCCATCCTCTAAGGACGGCAGCCTCCCAGATTTTTTTACACGGGGTGGCCAGGCGAATGCTGGGCTCTTTTCCCCGGTCCAAGGTTCTGCCCATATTCCCGCACTGGCTCCGAGCTTTCCCGCTGAGAAATCCCATTTTCTTTAACCAGATCGCGAGCTGCCACCATGCCTTACCCCCCTTGGATTTGCAAAAATCGATTATATCCACCTCGGCCTTGATTCGGGGATTATATTCCTTTTGCTTTGAGTCTGAAGAGATATAAGTTTCCTCGATCCCGTGAGGTAGAACATACTTTTGTGATCTCAATATAGACCAACACTCCTCCTTCTTGCACCATTCTGTTATGTTCTTATCCGTGTTTCGTATATGCTTATTTACCACATGGCTCATACCTTCTATAGCTTCGAGCATATATTCGCTCACGGTCTGCCCCTTCCAGAGTCTATCAAGGTCTATTCTGCAGTCAGTCAACTCGAATAGCCAGGCTAGGGTATAGGTAACTATGTTGTGTCTGTATCCCTCGAAAGACTGCCTGCGGACAACACGCTCAGCATTCTTCCATAACATAACAAGTGCCACCGTTTTCTTGAAAAACTCGGTTAGATCCTCTTCCTCTTGCTCCCTCAGCCAGAGGTTGAAGTTGGCAAAGTTTTTCTGTGATCCCAGACTGACAGTTTGGGGTTTTCTGAGATAAGTGTTCCAGGACTTTCCGAATATGCTCTTGTCAAATCTCTGAGCCTTCGGGTATTTCGCCTCGTACTCCCTCGTTTTTGCCGGCGTTCTGGCTTCCAGACGCTTGGTCTCCTCGTAGCTGCCCCTGGCTTTCTCGTAGAACCAGTAGGTCATCCTCGAACCGCCGGTGGGATCCTGAGCAAGCAATCGTTTCGATATCTCGTGAAGCTCGGGATGTGGAGGATCGTTGGCTGCTAGATCTGCAAGACTGACCCTGTTCTGGGTATTGGAATATTCACTGATTCGAGGGACAAGTGTACCGATCTTTTCGGGATCGTTAATCACCACAACCTTCATCTGGACGTGTATCTTGGACAGATCTACTTTCTGTTTCTTGTAGGTGTGGTATAATGAGGCGATGGTCTGTCCTCCATTCACAATCTGAAAATCTTTTGCTTTAGCAATTCCCCGAGAGCCATTGTCTAGTGTGATGAATTCGAGTTCTCTGGCGAATACAGTAATGCCATTGTTGTATGCACAAAACATATCCGGTTCACTGATGATCGTATCACGTATTCCCCGGTTTACCTTGCCCCGACCCGAGAGAAAAACCCTGACATTCATGTCGAGCATCCTTGTTCCCCATTGTGAATATAAATCTACAAGTGTTTGACCTGGGATAAATGCGAGATAGGTTTCGTAGATTTCATTACCATTTTCGTAACTGATGCATGGGATGGGCTCGCCACTATTTTCAAGAAAATCTACAACTACAATCTCCTTTTCACCGGTTTCGATGAAGTGGAGGATCCTCTCCATATCCCAGATGAGAAGCCTGAATTCTATGTCGTCGATTATCTCAACCGTCGCAGCCCTTTTTTCAGTGATCCCGTCCGTTATGAGGATTATTCTCACACCGATTATCTCGTTCTTGAGTTCATGAATCAACCTCGCGAGATCGTGGGCCTCGTTCGCTACTTCGATTCTGTTGTAGAGCTCCAATTTACTGCGCTGGAAGAATTGAATGCAACGCTTGAATTCTGCTTCTACCACGGTGTTGGTTACATTGGCCTTCGAGATATCGGGTTCATCCTTCCAGTATGCTATGATAAGATTGAGATTGCTAAATTCCTCGTCAAAACAGTACCCATCAATCTTCATCCCACGTCCCTTGTAGGAGGATCTCACAAAATCATCCAGCTCCCCTGCCTCGACAAGCATCTCACCCACATCCTCTACGAACTTGTGTTCCCGCAGCATGTCAAGTCCAAGTGCGGTTGTAGTAATATCGGAATGGAAACGTTGATAAGCCTCAGAGAGATCTGCCAATTTGTTCACCTCCCAAGAAAACATTGATGGCATCATCTAGGTCCACGAGGAAACCGGAACAGGCCGAGATTGTCAGGGAGTATGAAATGTCTCCGGTCCCCGATGGTAAATCAATTATTCTTGGGAAACCCTCCCTGACTTGGAAGACCTCCTCGATTTTTACGATATACCCGTCATCGTACAATACTTCGTGAACATCGAGATAACCTGCATCTTGAAGCAGTTGCTCGAACAACTCCTTCGCAGCGATGTTACTGATAAGGCTGGAACGGATAGCATTGATCAAATCTGGAAGTCTCTGGCCTCCGGAGAGTGATGGATGCAAGGTTAATACATAGAGAAATAGCTCGTCAAATCCCCTGTCATCTAGCTGTCTCTCGTTATTTATTCTGACTCTGCGGGGCTCTTTAGATATTGTTGTCTTCACCTCTACAATCCTCCCGCCAAATTCGAAATCGTGATACCCCCTCCTGCATCCATGCCAAGATTCGATAACCTTGCATTCGTCCATACCTGCCGTGAGAAGCTTTTGAAGCCAGGAGATCTCACCAAATAATCCCCTCTGGGCCTCCTTGGATAATCCCTCAATTCCATGTTTCCGAAAGAAGTGGGTCCATTTCTCCAAGCAGGCCAGTAGCTGCACGGTTCTGTGTTCTGGTTTCAAAACTTCGAGAAGCGTGTCCACTATGTTTGCACACACCATTGTGAAGACATTTCTATGTTCCGGTTTGTTAAGATACAGTCTGATATGTCGTGTTCCCTTGTCAGGCACATCCAACATTATGATTTCGAATCGCATGCCTACCCACTTTGGTGGGGTAAAATCGGTTTTATCGATTGGTGTTAATTGAATGAGAAGTTCTCTAATATCTCCCGGTGCAATCACTCCCAGGCGGATTCCGGTCTCTTTTTATAGATCCAACCTCTGGTACACTCTCTTGTCCGCGTAACTGCCCTGTTTAACTTTTTCTTCGATGGTTTTCCATATGCTCTCGATTGTTTCTTCCATTCTTTCCGTCATTTAAAATTACTCCCTTCATCCTCGGCATATACTGTATTGACCAGATATTCTATCGGAGTTGCTGTATCACTGCTTGGGAAGCTGATGGCAAAGCCCACTACAGGATCCTCTGGCCCCCCGTATTCCTCGCCTGTCTTCTCATCTTTTCCATGCGGAAGATATATCAATAGAAGACCACGTTCCTTCGGTCTACCACAATACCTGATACCGAGACCAGAGGGGGTAAAATCTCCATTCTTCCCTTTACCCCTCTTCCTGTCATACTCTCGTGCCCGCTCTTTCTCCTTATCTGTGAGGTCCAACACCTCATCTGCCGGACTTACAAGCCTTTTAAATGATATTACCGAACCGGTCAGAGAACCCTCCGGGAATGGCTTTCTGAAAACGCAACCCACGCTGTAATCATTAACATCAATGACCTTATCGGATTCTGATTTCTCTGGTTTGGATACAAGCACAACATTCCACGTTGTGAGCTCACCGTTTCTATTCTGTCTCTCAATGTAACGGGCAAGGACTGTTGCCCTTACCGTTCTCATTGCCTCTTCCTGCTGCTGATATTTGGTCAGAAAATTAACGATTATTTTGGGTGTTATATTCTGCCAGTGGTAGCGTGGTATTGTCGGTTTGAATTCTTTATTTGGTGAGCACCCAATCTCGCTTATCAGACTCTTCAGGGCATTGAAGTTGTTTATGGTATACTGTCTATCGAAGATTATGGTTTCTGGTATTTTTCCATCGTATGAAAGTTGAATCCGCTCTGAATTTCGACGTTTTCCCGCAGATGTGACCACGAGTCTTCCAGGGTGGCTGCGGACCTTAAGGCCAAATTCCTCGGGCGTTTTGTGAATGGTGGCCATGTAATTAATCTCCTCTCGGAGTTCCAGTGTGGCCGCAGCTATGTGTCTATACCAAGTAATCAGTTCCCCGGTTGTGAATATCCTGCATAGATCGCTATATCCATCACGAAATCCGAACCATCGGCCCATCTGCATCAATGTATCATACATTCTTGAAGCCCTCAGGTAATAACTCACCGTCAATCCCTCGAGCGTCAGACCTCGTGAGAGCTTGTCACCACCAATAACAATCACACTCAAACCGCGCTCCTCCCAAGGCACCTCTTCTTCAG
>DAOVMN010000110.1 GCA_030630685.1 Thermoplasmata archaeon
AATTTGCTCTTTTCATCCTCACAGAAGGAATAAATATCACAGTAACATCCAACCGATTATGCATTGATCAGGCAATAAATGAAAGGCGATAATAATGACCAGAAAAAATCGTAACAATCGGATAATAAGAAACATTCTGCTCACCGGTGCCGTGGTGGTACTGGCGGTTGTGGTACTGCTTCTTGCTGGAAGCCAGAATACAGAGGGTACAACACTCACCGTGGACGATAACGGAAATGCCGAATACCCAAGTATCCAGGATGCTGTTGATGCTGCTGATGAGGGGGACACGGTAAAGGTGTGGGAAGGAACCTACTACGAGAATGTTAAGGTGGACAGGAGCATTGACGTCATCGGGAATGGGAGTGAAACCAGCACCATTAATGGAGGGGGTGTTCGGGGTGTAGTGCTCATATCCGCGGATTGGGTCAACCTAAGTGGTTTCTATCTCACCGGAAGCTATGGATACGGGAAACAAGGTATACTGGTTAGATCCAGCCACAATACGATATTCTGGAATAACTGTTCCGGTAATGAAATGGGGATCGACCTATTTGACGCGCATTACAACAATATTTCCGACAACATATGCGATTGGAACGAGAACTACGGCATATTCCTTGATGAATCCGACCACAATACCATTGTGGACAGTAATTGTTCCAACAACCAGGAGAACGGTATCCTTATCCGGTCGTCTTTTATGAACACTATTGATAGTTGTGACTGCGATTCAAATGGTGATAACGGTATTGAGCTCTATTTCGGGGCGGGGAACATCGTGAATAGTAGCAATTGTTCTTACAACTATGCTAATGGCATCTTTGTCCGTGGCGCCTTATACCACAACCCGTCTGAGAACATCATCAGCGGAAACTACTTTACTCACAACGGGGAGACCGGTATTCAACTTTTAGGATCAGAAGGGGATTCACTCAGGAATAACACATGCCAGTTCAATGAGGATTATGGCATTTGGCTGGAGTCCTCGAAATACACCACAGTCATTGATTGTAACTGTTCCTTCAATGATGACGAAGGGATATACTCACGTTCCTCGCATGCGCTAATCCAGGGCAATGAACTCTATTCCAACGGCGATCACGGGATCGCCATATTCTCGAACTACAACACGGTGGACGACAATCACTGTACTTTCAACGAAGACAACGGTATCAACATCCGCAATGCCGATTTCACTACTGTTACCGGAAATCTGCTCCTTTCCAATGAAGATTTCGAGATCGCACTCGCGAATGCCGCCTGCGCTTCCCTCTCCGGGAATACCATGGACGGAGGCGGGGTAGAGGTCACAGGGGAGCCAGAACACTGGAATACCCATAATATCGATATAACGAATACCGTGAACGGAAAGAACGTTCGCTACTACGCAAACGGTACTGACATCAACATTCCGTCCACCACAGGACAGCTTATCCTGGCCAATTGCAGCAACACCACAGTGGAGGGATTGAACTGCAGCGATGTCAGGATAGGCATACAGGTCGGATATTCCACCAACATCTCTGTTCAAGATAATATCTGCATGAATGATTATTACGGCATCAGTATAAGATATTCCTCGTATGTAAATATTACCGGAAATCAATGCAATGGGAATCGGCATGGTATCTACTCGTGGTACGGCGAATATAACAACATCTGTGATAACAACTGTACCTCAAACAGCCAGTCCGGGATATACCTGTATCACGCCGAGAATTTCACTGTCTCGGGAAACGAATGCCAGGATGATCTATACGGGATACGTCTTTCTCAATCCCATTACAATGAAATTTGTGATAACTTATGTTGCAATAACTCTCAACAAGGAATCAAATTGCAATATTCCGAGAATAACACATTAACAAATAACAGATGCAGCAGCAACAGAGAAGGTATCTGTCTGTTCGATTCGAGAACCAACGTTCTCAAGGGCAATATAATCTTGTCAAATAAGGATAGCGGTATTGAGATATACTATTATTCGGACTACAACCATTTCGAAAGGAATGAAATCAGGAACAACGGCATGGGAATCCACATCTCGTACGCGTTATCCGGTGAAACCCCGGTCTTTCTCTCTATGAAGAACACCGCTCACTACAACAACATAATGGGGAACGTGGAATACGGGATCCATTGCTTCACAAGCGATGATGAGCCCTATGCTATCGATGCCAGGAACAACTGGTGGGGTATCGCCAGCGGGCCATATCATTCCACGAATAATACAGACGGAAAAGGAGATAACGTCACAGATTATGTAGAGTTCGATCCATGGCTGAAGAAACCTTATGATTATTTTAACCCTCAAGCAATAATTGATTCAATAACACCATCTCAGGTATTGAAGGATGAAGAGGCCTCTTTTATTGGACACGGGATTGTTTACAATAAAATTGAAAGATATGTCTGGACCTCTTCAATCAATGGTGAAATATATAACAGCACCACAGCAAATTTTACAAACTCCAGCCTTTCAGTGGGTGAACATACAATCTATTTAAAAGTGCAGGACAATTATGGAGTCTGGTCAGACGAAGTAAATACAACTTTGGTAATTTTGAAAGATTCTGATGACGACAGTGTTCCGGATAACTCGGATGCTTTCCCAAACGACCCCGCAGCATCTAAAGATTCTGATGGCGATGGTTATCCTGACGAATGGAATGAAGGAAAAACAGAAAAAGATTCGACGACAGGATTAAAACTTGACGAATATCCCGACAATCCAAATAAATGGAAAAAAGAAGAAGACGACAAATCCTTTCTTTTCAAAACAATCGGACCTTTACCAACCTACGCCTACTTTGTTCTTGTAATCATCGGACTTGCGGCGATAGTTGGTGCTTTAAAAATGAAGAATGGTGGTTCAAGTACTGATCAATCACAGCAGATGCCTCAACAGCTACAGCAATCTAAACAGATGCTACCACAACAATTTCCACAGCAGGCACAAATGCCGCAACCGCCAGCTCAACAGGCTTACCAACCCTACCCACCTGCACAAATGCAGCCCGCATCCCGCCAAACCCAACCTCCAGCTCAGTCACAGTATCAACAGCAAGCACCGCCACAGCCTCCTCGGCAGCAGTTCCAGCAGCCCCAGCCCACCCAACCTGCAGTCCCTTCCCCGGGCCCTCCGGCCCAGGCTACATGGCAGTGTCCAAAATGCGGGAACAGGGTTGAGCAGAGGTTCATATTCTGTACCGAATGCGGGTTCAGGAGAACAGGGTGAATAAAGAAAACAATGGGACTGACCAAGTCCGTCCGCAATCTTTACCTGTGCCTTTCTCAAAACGCGTGCAAGGGGAAACCAGAGAAAGGCGGCGTCCCCGTATCTGTTAGGTGCCTTCCCCAGGACAGGAGGTGAGTCTATTCCCCTCCTCTTCAGCGCCTAACCCAGAACCTCTTCCATCTCATTCCTGAACAGTTCAAGCGGGTCCATCTCTCTTTCACTCCCACTCGATGGTTCCCGGTGGCTTGTTCGTGATATCGTACACCACCCGGTTCACCTTGTCCCCCATGGTGTTCGTGATCCTGAGCGAGATCCTTTCTAAAACCTCGTGCGGTATCCTGGAGTACTGGGCGGTCATGGCATCCAAGGATTCCACAGCCCGGACGACGATGGTGTAACCGTATGCCCGGACATCACCGTGAACCCCCACGGACTTGATGGGAAGGAGCACGGCAAAGTACTGCCACGGCCTTTCTATACTTGATTTCTCGATCTCCCCCTCCACAATCGCACATGCCTCCCGGATTATCTCCGTCCGCCCAGGAGTTGCTTCGCCCATGATCCTGATCGCGAGGCCCGGGCCTGGGAAGGGCTGCCTTTGGGCCGAGGGGATATTGAGATATTCCGCTATCTCCCTGATCTCGTCCTTGTAGAGGTCCCTTAGGGGTTCAACAAGTTTTAAATCCATCTTTTTCGGGAGACCTCCCACATTATGATGGGATTTGATGGTATCCCTGAGCCCGCCTCCGCTCTCGATCCAATCTGGTGCAATCGTGCCCTGGATGAGATATTCTGCCCTCTCCTTTTTAGCCTCCCTCTCGAATATCTCGATGAACTTGTGGCCTATGATCTTCCGTTTTTCTTCCGGATCGACAATCCCTTTGAGTGCATCAGAGAACTCCCGAGCGGCTTCGATATACCTTAGATCAAGGCCGAGGCCGGTAAGGGCCTTTTTGATCTCCTCTCCTTCTCCTTTCCTCATGTAGCCGGTGTCCACATAAACGGCAACAAGCTGGTCCCCGATGGCCCGACTGCAGAGCACCGCTGCGACCGTGGAATCCACCCCGCCCGAGGCACCGATGATGGCTTTTCCCTTGATAGTTTCCTTGAGATTCTGGATCGTTTCTTGTACGAATTTCTCCGGGGAATACATGAGGGGGCATACAATCTATGTGGTATTTAACCATTTTTAGAAGACTGATTCCACAAAACTTAAATCAAAGCACCCCCTGGCCCTTCCGGATACATCTTAGGAGGAATTCAATGACGATCTTCGAAGCAAAACCCGATATCTATCAAGGAGCGGTAACTGCTATAACCGAGGTGATCGGACTGAAAAAGGATGAAAGAGTACTCATAATTACCAATCCGGACAAGGACGTTTCCGAGATATCGTCTGCCCTTTACCAGGCCGTTCAGTCTCACGGCGGCAGGCCTGTTCTTGTTTACCAGCCAAAGAAGAGCCAGCTTGACCTTTGTGAGGATGCCGTGCTCGGGGCCATCGAGAAGGAGCCCGAAATCATTATATCCATGAGCGCAGGGAAGCTCGGAAAGGATCGATTCCGCATCGAGAAGCCATACAAGGAGGGAAAAAAGAAGTACGATCACATCTTCCACTACCTGCTTGGCACAAAGAAGATAAGAGGCTTCTGGAGCCCGGGCGTAACCACGGATATCTGGGCCAGGACGGTCCCGATAACCTATTCAAGGGTGCGTAAAGAGGCGGCAGCTCTTAAGAGAATCCTCGATAGGGCAGTGAGGGTGAAGATCATCTCACCTCAAGGAACCGACATGACCATAGGGATAAAAGGCAGAGAGACCAAGGTGGATGACGGGAATTTCACTGAGCCGGGTAATGGCGGGAACCTCCCGTGCGGTGAGGCCTTTATTTCCCCTGAGCTCGGGGCCTCCAATGGGACGATTGTTTTCGACGGTTCCATATCTCTTTTCGACGAGGATATAGTCATAAAGGAACCGATTACCTGCAAAGTAATCGATGGTTTTGTAACAGAGATTACGGGAGGGAAAGAGGCCGGGAAACTCAGGGAGACCCTGAAGCGCTCCAACGAGAATGCCGGGAAATTCTACAATGAAGGAAAGATCGATGAAAATGCAAGGGCCGATTACATCAAGAATGCACGGAATCTTGGAGAACTTGGTATTGGGCTCAATCCGGAGGCCATCATAAGCGGGAACATGTTGGAGGACGAGAAGGCCTACCATACCTGCCATATCGCCATGGGCTCCAATTATGATAATGATGCTCCTGCTTTAACTCATCTGGACGGGTTGATCAGGGATCCGACCATGACAGCGGTTTTCGAGGATGGGTCCGAGCAGGTGTTCATGAGGAATGGGGAGCTTCAGATGGAGTTGTAATCCCTCTCTTACGGTTCTTCCCTAAAAACCGGTGCAGCATTCAACTCAGGATCACCCATTTTCATTGCCGATAAACTGTCCACATATTGCCGGTAAATTGCCGATAAACCATAGGATCGGCCGCGATTGGACGGGTTTGACACAACCAGCCATCCCTGGATCACCCATTTCCTGAGCAGTACGCGTGCCATCCTGACGGAAATGGCCAGGGCCTTTGCAACATCCGATGATGTGATCTGCTCCTTTTCCATGAACAGTGATAGGACTATTCTTTCCCTGGGGTCAAGTCTGCGTATCTCTTCAGGTTCGGCAGGAATCCCTGCCTCTGCACAACGCTGCGCTTCCTTTTTTGCCATGTTGAATACATTTTTCAATGTTCCGATAAAATACTCCATCCACGGTGTCAGGTCAGCTTCGGCCCGACCCTCGTAATAGTTGTGATGCGGGTGCACTTTTAGGGAGCGGTAATAGCTTCCGAGATCACGGGCATGAAGCTCTTCCGTGGAAAGAAAACCATTGAGACCGTAGCCGCTGCGGTGGAGGATGAATGTGGCAAGCAGCCGCGCTGTCCTGCCGTTCCCGTTATAGTAAGGATGAATTGTAACGAACTGGTAATGGACCAGACCAGCGATGATCGGGGCTGGTAAATCCTCTTTCTCGACTTCCCTTTCCCATCGAACCATGGCGGCCATGAGTGCAGGTACATCCTTCGCTTCCGGCGGTAGGTAAACCAGGGCCCCGGATGCGGAATCGCGTATTGCATTTTGTTCCTCCCTGTATGGCGTTGGCCTGGTCTGCAAGCCGTTCATAACGAGACAGTGTACACGGCGTATAAGGTCCTCAGAGAACTGCTTCCCTTTTGCAGCCCACTTCTCCACCTGGAGCAGAGCTTTCCAGTAGTTGCTCACCTCTGCCACATCCCGCTCCCTGCCGGGAAAATCAGTTCGCTTATTCCGGATGACATCCTCAACCTCGGAGAGCGTCAGCCGGTTGCCCTCGATCCGGGTAGAGAAATGCGTCGAACGCAGCCGAGCCCGACGCCGTAGCTCGTTCTCGACAGCAGGGGTCAGTGTGGTGTGCTCCACAGCGGTCTTCGCGGCTTCTATTGCCATGAGACATCTGGTCATCCTGTTGGTGATAGTGTAGTCAGGTTTCCATGCCTGGGATTTTTTGGTCATTTAGCGATCCTCCATGTTTCGATTTCTATGTTGGAATATTCCTTGTTGGATGGTATAAATCTTACCTGTTATTTTCATCTTAACCACCCTCTTCCAGTTTGATCCGCATCTTTCCGGTAAGCAGGTCGTTCATCATTCCTTCCTTGATCCTCTCAAGCTTTTCCTTTCGCTTCCGTTCGAGTTCGATCTTCTTATCAACGGTGGAGAGGATTTCAGGGATCTTTTTTTGTTCCGGGAGGTTATGATTTGAAAGATTGACGGGAGTATGTCGTAAGTCTGTGATTAAGAAATAAAACATATTTGACCTATCACCAAACATAATCGCCCCATGCAAACACCAAACGCTAATATTTTCGATTCCAATCTGGGGGGATTG
>DAOVMN010000087.1 GCA_030630685.1 Thermoplasmata archaeon
CGACTCGGATTTCACCGTAGAGGACGATTTCACCGCAGAGAGCGCAGAGGACGCGGAGGAGACAGCCAACGGTTACGAAGTGAGAGAGGAGTTCTACGCAGAGAACATGATCGAGATAAAGGGACAGGATGGGATCATCACCCCTGCGAGATACATGGAATTCAAGGGAGGTTCCATAGAAAAATGGGACTGGGGATTTGTCAGGGATGTGGAAGCCGCAAGTTGTGGTGCGGAGATCGAGGCTGGTGCAAACGGATTATCAGATGATCTAAAGGTCCTCTTCCATGTGGTTTCCTGGAACGGAGAAGAGGATTTTTCAGATGAAACTATTGGTGGAAATAGAGTCATGGACGTAGGGGGAATAAGGACAGCACCAATTGAAGGAAACACCGTAAGTTTCGGAACTAAGAACGATGTCGGCTCCGGAGGAAACGCCATCTGGAGTATGGCATCAGCCGATTTCGACAACGATGGAGCTATCGACCTATTAACCGGAAGCGGAAGTTCGTCTTCTCCTTACGAAATTGTCGTCTGGCAGAACGACGGCACACCTTTTAATGGAACATGGTCCTCGAACAGTGTGGGAGACATCTCCGGTGCCGGGGTGGGTGCCCTGGCCGTTGGGGATTTCGACCACGACGGCTGGATAGACATAATTTCCGGCGACAAAAATGACAATATCTACGCCTGGGAAAATAACGGCACACCCTTCTCAGGCGATTGGCCCGACCAGGGCGGAAACAACAACATCGGCAACGGCACGGGAGGCATAAACGACCTGGCGGTAGCAGACTTCGACAACGACGGAAATCTCGATGTGGTGTCCGTGAGTTCAAGCGGCAGCGGTTATGAGGTCATTGCCTGGGAGAATCCCTACAATTCCACGGACACAAATCCCTTTGACCAGAACTGGACCCAACACAATATCAAAGATTTATCATACGGTTTTTATGCTGTTGCTGTGGGAGATATCGACAACGATGGCTTAATCGACGTTGTAACCGGCGATTCAAGCAAAAGAATCAGAATCTATGAGAACACCTACAACGGCAGCGTGTGGAACTGGACACAGCATTCCTTGTCCTCGATAGACAAGTCTATTTATGCTGTCTCGTTGGCAGACCTCAATAATGACAGCTATCTCGACATAATCTCTGGCGGGAAGAACGGTGAATTAGTGGTCTGGGAAAACGATGCCAACACCAGTTTCGACTGGTCCTTCACACAACATAATTTGACAGATTGCGATGCAAACATAAACGACCTCATCACTGGCGATTTCGATAACGACGGTGACATGGACATCGTGTCGGTGATGGACGATAGTGTGACAGATGATGAGATTAAAGGATTCATAAATGATGGCTCACCTTTCACCGGGGATTGGTCAACTGTCGAAATCTATGATGGAGGTTCTGATGACTACCGTGCTTTGTGTGCAGGGGATTTCGACAATGACGGGGATGTGGATCTGGCAACGGGAAGAGAAGGGAGTGGGAATAGAGTGGCGGTGTGGAAGAATACGTTGATTCACAGGAATATGCCTTTTGACAATGGCACAGATATTGGTGATGCCTATAGTTATGTGTACAGTGTAGCAGTTGGAGATCTGGACAATGATGGTGATTTGGATATTGTCTCTGGAGAGGGAAAGGGTAATGTTTCTGTCTGGAAGAATGATGGCTCACCTTTCAATGGAACATGGAATAACTATAAAATCGGGAATGTTGGTGGTGGCTCTAACTATATCTATAGTGTAGCAGTTGGAGATTTAGATAATGATGGCTGGCTTGATATCGTATCTGGTGATTATAAAAAGAATGTTTATGCCTGGAAGAATGATGGGACACCTTTCAATGGAACATGGAATGGATGCAAAATTGGGGATCTTAATAATTCTGTGAAAAGTGTTGCAGTTGGAGATTTAGATAATGATGGCTGGCTTGATGTTATATCTGGTGACAGTGGAATGGCTGTTTATGTCTGGAAGAACGATGGGACACCCTGGGGAACATGGACTGGCACAGGTATCGGATATGCTGGTGGTACTCTGAATAGTGTGGCGGTTGGAGATCTGGATAATGATGGCTGGCTTGACATAATCTCAGGCGATAATGGAGGCAATGTTTATGTCTGGGAGAACGATGGGACTCCCTGGGAAACATGGAATGGAACTGATATCGGGGATGCCGGCGATTATGTGAGAAGTGTTGCAGTGGGGGATTTGGATAACGATGGCTGGCTTGATATTGTATCAGGCGATGATAGAAAGGATGTTTGTGTCTGGGAGAACAATGGAACTCCTTTCAATGAAACATGGAATGGAACTGATATCGGGGATGCCGGCGGTGACGTGAAGAGTGTTGCTGTTGGGGACATAGATAATGACGGTGATTTAGATATTGTATCTGGTGATCATGAGGACCCTGAGGGAAACGTTTATACCTGGGAGAACGATGGTTTACCTTTCAATGGAACATGGACAGGAACAGATATTGGGGATGCCGGCGGTTGTTATGTGTGGAGTGTTGCAGTTGGGGACCTGGATAATGACGGTGACTTAGATATTGCATCAGGGGATCATGGAAAGAATATTTACGTCTGGCAAAACACCGGCGGCTCCGCAGGCTACACCGTCAATAACACAGCCCCATCCCAGCTCGGAAACTCCCAGACAGACGACATCCTGAGAATCAAGGTGGAGCACAACGGCATCTCAGGAGACAACGACCTGGAAATAAGCAAATGGTACCTGCTCTTCGAGGAAACAGACGACGACCCCTTGAACTCGACCGAGGCAAACGCTATAATCGAGAATCTCTCTGTTTATCTCGATGACGGGGACGGGACCTGGGAAAGCGACAACGACACCCTTGTCAAAACGATTTCCAACCTCTCCCTTTCCGATGGTATTCAGAAAATCGTTTTCAGTGACGGGAACTCGAATCTCCGGATCTCGGCGAATAACTCAAAGACCTATTTCATCGTGGTTGAATTAACATCCAACGCAGCCTCACAAACACCCAACACTTTTCAGGTGACCTTTGATCCAGATGACGATTCGTTGAATGAAGATAGAACAGAAGATACCTCGATCTGCGTAGCAGATTCATCACCGACGACTTCCGAGAATGTGGAAGCGGTCCCCGAGTTCTCCACCCTCTTCCTCGCCTCTGGCTTCATGATTATTCTCTTTATGGTGTTCCGTAGAAAGAGAAGAAATAAGGAGGTGATCGAATGAACAAGAACCGCATCCTTGCCCTCGTAGCCTTCGTACTCCTATTAGTATCCACCATCTCGATCCTCCAGCTTGAGGAAAGCCCCTTGTCCGACCTCAGGATGACCCTCCTTGGAGACCGGGTTCAGGGGGCCTCCTACGGGGAAACCGCCCTATACGACATCAACATCCAGAACATCGGGGAATACAACAGGAACCTCCGGCTGCAGCTCAGCGGAATCCCTAACTATTGGGACGCCTCCCTGAGCAAGGAATACCTCATCCTCTCGGGAAACTCCAGGACCATTGTCACCCTTTCCGTTACCGCCCCCTCGGCACATGCAGCCGGTGCACGCGGCCTTGCCAGGGTGGCAGAGATCGGAGTGAGGGCGGGGAACGTCACCATTGGCACCATCACCATACTCAAGGGCACAGCCACCTTGCTCAGGAACGGCACATCCTCCCCGCTCAGCACAGACGATGAGATCCTCTCAGGCGACATCGTGACCACCCGGGGCTCCTCGGTCATCTCCTTAAACGTCTCCAGGCTATTCTCGAACATCGGGGATGCGGAGGGCGAGATCTACCTCCTGCTCCATAACGCGACAGTGGGCTTTTTGCGGTACGAGGATACCGCCTACGTATGGATCATGAGCGGGAACGTCTTCATCTGGGTACCCGGGGGCGGGGGTACCAGGGCAGCCCCACCCTTGCTGCTCAACCTCTCGGAGATGGCAATAATCAATGCAGAGTTCCCGGGCAGGGAATACAATGCAGTGCTGACGATCACCCGGAATTTCGAGGGTGCGTTCTTCTCCCTGAATGTTACTCCGGACGAGACCAGTGTTGAGGTCTACGATGGAGAGCTCGAGGTTAGCAACGACGTAGACAGCCTTACACTCGGAAGGTATGAGCGGACGAGTGCCAAGAAAACGGGCATCATCCCGGAGCCCGAACCCGTGGAAAGAACCATAATTGTGTTAGAATCAGATGGATGCGTGGAGGGGACTGTTTATTACCAGGGCATCAACGTGCTCGAGCTTGAGGATACTTATTACCTTCCAGTAGGGAATAGGGAATACTACATCACCCCGCACCTACCAGACCTCACACTGAATCTCACAGGTCGGACAGTAGGGGAATATTCCATCACCTTTATCACAATCGAGGGGTATTCCGCAAAGTCCTTTGCCCTTACCTCAACCGGCTCACTAAAGACAACCGATACTTTTCTCTTTTCCGAGAACGAGCTGAAGCTGAGGAACATGGAAACCGGGAAGACCTATGACCTCACTATTTCCTACGAGAACGTGAGCACCGGATTCTCCTCGGATTTCCAGGCCGTGGGAGTTAGGACATCCAAGGAAGGGCAGGGCTTCAAGGTCGAGGATTGGGAAAAGCTGGGGGATAAAGAGGAAAAGCCTGTGGTGATCTCCCAGGGGGACAAGAAGGTTAATGTCTCTACAGGCATCACAGGGGAGGAGCTGGACGAGTTGCTCGCACCTCCGGAAGAGGAGGAACCCACGGTCTGGCTCTGGATCTCTGTGTTCGGGATCCTGGTATTGGTAGCGGTGATTTGGGGGATCGTCCTGTGGGAAAGTAAGAAGGAGTGATCCAAGGACCCAATCATAAACCATATATATAGATTTAAGTGTGAGAGGCATCCCGTTTACTCGAACAACCGGAGGAGAAATTTTGCCGGAAGATAAAACTGACGAATTTAAATACATAGTGAGAATAGCCGATACCAACATCGATGGTAATTTTCGGGTTGATTATGGGCTATCTCACATAAAGGGAATAGGTATCAGGGTGGCGGCACGGATCGCACGTGCGGCACAAATACCCAAATCCAAGAAGATTGGAGATCTCTCGGACGAGGAGATAGAAGAATTATCCGGATATATCTCTGATATCCCGGAACACATACCAGCCTGGATGCTCAACCGACAGAAGGATTACGAGAGCGGTGAAGACCGACACATCCACTCCACCGATCTCGGCCTCCAGCTCAGGGACGATGTGAATCGCCTGAAGAAGATCAGGAGCTACCGCGGGATCAGGCATGAAACTGGTCAAAGGGTCAGGGGTCAGCGCACCCGTTCCAATGGGCGAACCGGGCTTGCCGTGGGGGTTGTGAGGAAAAAGAGGTAAGGAGGAACCCTCATGGGTGACCCAAAATTCAGTAAAAAGAAAGTGGAGACTCCCTCACATCCCTGGCAGGGAGAGCGGATCATTGAAGAGAACGAGATCCTTCGGAAGTATGGTCTAAAGAACAAGCGGGAGATATGGAAGGTAAAGACCTTATTGAAAGGCATCCGGGGTCAGGCTCGATTCCTGCAGGGCAAGCCAGCGGACGACAGTCAGGCCCAGAAGGAGAAGGCCCAACTCTTCCAGAGATTAAGACGCCTGGGGATCCTTCATGCAGAGGGGGAGCCCAGACTTGATGACATCCTTGGTCTCGCCATAGAGCCCATCCTTGCACGCAGACTGCAGACCATCGTGTACATGAAGGGTCTTGCAAACACCCCGAAACAGGCGAGGCAGTTCATTGTTCATGGTCACATCAGCATAGGGGGTAAAAAGGTGACTATACCAAGCTATTTAGTCAGGGCAGGGGAGGAAAGTATGATGGCCTACACCGAAAGCTCACCCCTGAACAGCGAACTCCATCCAGAGAGGCCAGACATGGAGGCCTTTGAGGAGAAGATGAAGGCCTTCAGGGGAGAGGACAAGACCGAAGAAACGGGCCAGTTCGGAAGGGGTAGGCGTATGCCTCGAGGGGGCAGATCCAGGAGAGGCGGAGGTTCTACGCCACGAAGCGGAAGAGTACCAACAGGAAGAAATCCGAGAAGAAGGGGTCCGGGGGGGAGATAAATGGAGAAGATCGGTATCGCTCATATATATGCCTCATTCAATAATATCATCATCACGGTGACCGACATCACAGGAGCAGAGACCATGGCCAAGTGTTCCGGTGGAATGGTGGTAAAATCCGCAAAGGATGAATCTTCGCCATACGCGGCCATGTCTGCAGCGAACACGGTGGCAAACAAGATCAAGGAGAAGGGTATTACCCATCTCATTGTCAAGGTAAGAGCACCAGGAGGAAACAAATCCCAGATGCCTGGACATGGCGCACAGGCTGCTATCCGGGCTTTAGCCAGGGCTGGGATTCGCATCGGCAGGATCGAGGATGTAACCCCTATTCCTCACGACGGCACAAAAAAGAAAGGCGGGAAAAGAGGGAGACGGGTATAGATGGCAATAGAAGTTGAAGTTCGTGAAATGACGGATTCAAGAATCAGGATCCTGGTTAAAGGGGTCAATCATATATTCATGAATATGCTGCGTAGGGTCATTATGGCGGATGTGCCAAAGATGGCCATCCATAACGTTGATTTCCATCACGGACCTCTTGGGAGTTCCATGGAAGGGGACGAGGAGGTGGAGTATGAGAGTACCTCACCTATCTTCGACGAGATGATTGCACACAGGCTCGCCATGATACCCATACCCACTGATCTTGAGATATTTCTCCCAAGAAGTGAGTGCACCTGCGAAGGGGAAGGCTGCCCGAGCTGTACCATCATGTACGCCATAAATAAGAGGGGGCCGTGCACTGTGTATTCCGGTGATTTAGAGCCTGTGAATAATGAGGCCTACAGAATCAAGGATGACCTTATCCCCATCACGAAGTTAGGTAAGGGTCAGGCCCTTTTAGCCTATGCTACGGCAGAGCTCGGAGCAGGAAGGCAGCATGCAAAATGGCAGGCGGCCCAGGCAGTGGGATTTCAGTATTACCCAAAGATCACCATTAAGAAAAAGGGATCCGAGAACTATGAGGATTGTGTGAGGGCCTGCCCACGGGGTGTGTTAGAGTGGGATAACAAGAAGAGGGCCATTAAGGTCGTTGACCTCGAGGCCTGTAATCTATGCAAGGCGTGCATGGAGACATGCGATAAAGGCGTTATCGAGATAGGGTACGATGAAACAAGCTTCCTGTTCTCCTTTGAAACGGATTCCTCTTACACTCCGCAGGCGGTCATAAAGGCCGCTATCGAAATCCTCAGCAAAAGATTTAATAGTTTTATTAAAGCGGTAGGAAACCTCTCATAATTTCTGCGGAGGTAGCCTAGCCTGGTCAATGGCGCGAGGTTGAGGGCCTCGTCTCTTAGGGGTACGAGGGTTCAAATCCCTCCCTCCGCATCACATGCCCTCGAACGGAGTGAGAGGGCATATTTTGTTGAAGGATGGAGAACCCACGGTTTTCCCTGGAGGCTTTTGTAAAAAGGCTCCGTTCGAATCCCTCCCTCCGCATCTTTTCTTTTCAAAAAAGAAAAGCTGCACCAAAAGAAAACACGTTTGACGAAATGAAACTGGAGGATATAGGAACCCACGCGCATCATTAGTGCCCTCGAACGAAGTGAGAGGGCATAATAGGAGGATTGTTTGAAAAACTCACGGTTTTCCCTGGAGGCTTTGGAACGAAGCGAGAAAGGGTCGGTTCGAATCACGTCCCCGGCACTCCATTTTTCATGAATCATTCCCACCCAGGACCGTCTCTGTTTATTTCCCCAGGGCGGGTGGAGAGGTGGGCATTGGAGTTGGGATGAAGAAAAGGGGATTCTTGGATACCGAGTGATAGGACAGTAAGAACCACAGAGGGGCACAGAGGGAAAAAAGTGAGGCTCTCTGCGCCTCTGCATTCGGAAAGCAGTTCCGAATTCCGGATGAACACGAAGTGTTCGTCAAGGCACGAAGCACGGAGTGCTGAAGTCCG
This sequence comes from Thermoplasmata archaeon, assembly GCA_030630685.1. Taxonomy (GTDB): domain Archaea; phylum Thermoplasmatota; class DAOVMN01; order DAOVMN01; family DAOVMN01; genus DAOVMN01. The sequence continues at coordinate 8,001 of DAOVMN010000087.1, forward strand.
GTCAAGCCCGGAGGGGTTGATAAGGCGGTGAAATCTTTACCGAACGCAAATCATA
>DAOVMN010000266.1 GCA_030630685.1 Thermoplasmata archaeon
CGGCAAAGCCGCAAATCTGCAAATCTGCAAATGCGTAAACCAACGCACCATTATTCTCGCGGACAACGCAATTGTTGTAGGGTAATTCTATAAGGAGATTCCTGCTTAAGAATCTTGTTGGGACATGCAAGTACGGCGAGGCAGATACCCTCGTTGCACTTCTCAGGTTGACATTTCCTATAATCCACCATGGCCATCTGCTTTGGCACTGCTTTTCTTAGTGCCACCGGTTAGTATGTTCCAGGACGATTCGTCCCGGGAGGAAACCACACTTACCCCGCCGGACGAATCAGGGTTGACAAACGAACAAGAAGTGGAGACTTCGGGAACGTCGGTTGACGAGAATCCCACGGTTGTGGAACCTAAGGTCAATGTTGAAGGGGAAAGGAGCAGTAAGAAGTTCCTGGATGCTTTCAAGCTGAACTTCGACCCCTACGATCCAGAGGACGGGGATACCGTGAACTGCACGGCCACGGTACACAACTTCGGGACCGAGAGGCAGATCGCCTACAACGTGAACGTGGAGTTCTGGGCGGATAATGACTATATCTACACCGGCTATATAGACGATATCCAGCCGGGAGAGGACGGTAGTTGCTCGGTGGATTGGAAGGCCATCTACGGCTCCCACACCATGAAGATCATTGCGGATCCCGATGGAAGCGATGGCGGGCCGGATGAGTATGAGATCACCCTTAACGTGACACAGTCCACCTACTCCGTGGGCCTGTATCTGCCGTACAATGCCTCCTGGATTAAGAACTCCCAGACCAACTACTACTACATCAAGGTGACCAACCGGGGAAGCAGCTCGGATACGATCGACCTCTCCCGTGAAACCACGAGATACGGGAGCGACCCGGCAGGATGGAGCATATCGTTAGACCAAGATTCGGTTTCCCTGGACGGCGGGAAAAGCAGCTATGTAAAGCTCTCTGTGAAGTATCAGAAGCTCAGCCCGGACTATACCGCGGAAGCGGTGGTGAAAGTGACAGCCCAGAACCAGGGGGACTCCACAAGAAGCGATGTAATATACACAACCACGAATGTTATCCACGACGTTCCCATACTCTATGTGGATGATGATGGACAGCATGCTGACCAGCCCAGAAAATCGTACAACGGGGGAAGTGATGGTCAGTTCGGCCCTGAAACGGATGAGATCAATATTGGTGCGTTGGAGGTGAATTACAAGGGCCAATACCATCATATTGAACTGGAAGGTGATAACCAGCCATATAGAACTATGGATAATCAGGGCGCCAGCGGTCCGCCCTATGATTCGAGCCATGGCATCAGCCCGTATACTGTTGATTCTAAACGGGTTTATCTCAAGGACTATGATGTGGTGATATGGGATACAGGGTATTCCGAGACCCTGACAGCCTCAGGAAGCAGTTGGGACGGGAGCGGCGAGACACATGCCTGGTACGACCAGAGCGAGCTCATGACGTACCTGAAAAACGGCGGTGCGCTTATCTGGCTGAACAACAAGGGGACAGAGTGGCATGACCAGCAGGCAGGCTGGTACACCAACCCCTTCTACACGGATTATTTCAAGGCTGACAGGTGTATTCAACAGGGTGGCCTCACCTACCAGATAGTGGGTGTTACCGATGACCCGGTGGGCAATGGCGTGAATGTGGAGAATTCCTTTATCTATTCCCTTGTCGGGGACCGATCCGATGCCATAACCCCTAAGAGCGGTGCTCACGGGGTATATTATGCCGGGAAAGGATATACCACCATCCGGTACGAGCATCCAAGGGAATCCTCCTCGAACCAGAGGTTCAAGACCATACTCCAGACCAAGAACTGGGCCCACTTCGGGGACTATAATGATTACGACCATCCCATGAGGGTGAGGTCGGTCACCCAGTCCATGACCTGGCTTGGTGCTCCACCGACAAATGCGCCGGAATACGACCTCGGTATCGAGAGCATCGAGAGTCCGTATGGAGAATATGTCAATCCAGGGGACAGCATCCCGCTTGAGGTCATGGTGAGGAATACCGGTCAGAAGAACGTCACCACACAGTTCTCGGTGATCTTCAAGGTAAAGGACATGGATAACAACAACAATACAGTCTTCCAAAAGACCGTGGATGTAAACGAGGATCTCAATGCCACAAAAGAGATGAAGGTTTCTACCTGGTGGAACACCAACAAACCAGTATCCGGACATCACTACAACGTCACCTTCGAGATCTCCTATGGCAGTGACGGAAACTCCGACAACAACGAGATGTACACCCATCAGGAGGCAAAGGAGGCAAAGGATATTACAATCCTCGAGGCGAATTATGAGAAATCCACCTTCTACTGGAACGCCACACGGATCGGGGATCCCACAGAGGTATGGGCGAAGGTGAAGAACATAGGCTCAGTGGATGCTACGTTTACCGTTGACCTGAAGATCATGAGCCCACTTCATACCGAGGTTTTCAGCAAGACCACCACCATCGAGGACCTTGCACCGGGCAGGGAGAAAAAAGTATCCTGGATCTGGACCCCGAGAAATCCGGCCGGGTATCTCACGGACTGGCACTTCGCGGTTAAGAGGAGGGAACACGAGGATGCCTATGATGCACAATTCAAGGTGAACTATGCGGGCGATGATAACACAAGCAACAACGAGAAAGGGATAGGAACGGATTTGGCGCCGGGCATTGTGGTGATGGCATACTACGACGGCTCAGAGCCCAGGCAAATGACAGAGGACTGGGTTGAAGTGGACCTGAGCGGCCACGATAATCACGGGGACCCGGAGAATGAGTCCACACCCATCCATCTTCAGTCCTATGCCTATGCGACCGCGACCCATGCCTGGGCCGTGGGATACGGTGATGAAGGCGGGGAGCTTGCCACAATAAAACCTGACTGGAATACTGTTGCCATCTCCCCAAAGATCGACCTGAAGAATTACACGAAAGCAGGGGCAAACTGGCTCATAGGCGGCCGCTCCGGTGCAGGGACCTTCTACCTGCAGATAAGCAGAGATTACGATGGGAACCCTGCCCATGTGGAGAGCGCCTCCTGGTCCACACTCCAAAGCTGGAGCGGCTCTTCCAATACCTACGGCTGGTACATCCCTACAAGCCCGGCGAATCTGAGCAGCTATGTGGGTTATGAGGTCTGTCTCAGACTGAGGTTCGTGTCGGACAGCGACGGCGGTACCTGCGGCCCATTCGCGGACGAGATTGCTATTGCCGGTATTGTGAAGCAGTACAACATGAACGACGTCGGAGTCAACAAGGTCAGCATCCACCCCTTGATCGCCGAGGCAGAGATATCCCGTAACATCGATGTGACTGTTCAGAACTACGGCGAGAACAAGACCAACGACGGCGGAAGACCAGGATTCAAAGTAGAGGTCAGCATCCATGATGAAACACGCGGCGAGGTGTACAACAAGAGCCAGTACGTCAGCGAGGTACTTGGCATCGGAGACACCTGGACCGTCAGCTTCAACGACGGCAACAACAAGGACTGGATGCCCGAGGATAACGGCCTTTACCACATCTTCGCACGAACCATCTGGGAGGATAACGAAGAGAACATCGACGAGAACTGGCACAACGATCTCATGGTCATAGACGGAGTGGTCCAGAAGAGCTTCTTCAGCGACGACATGGAGCACGGAAATCCACCGCCCAGGCCAGAAGGAGGTTATTACAACGCCTGGGAAACCAGCGGGGCGGCAAACGGCTGGGAGTTAGGTAAACCGAGCAAGGGACCAAGCGCGCACAGCGGAGACAAATGTTGGGCCACCAACCTCGAGGGCAACTATCCCGACCTTATGGACGACTCCATCTGGCTGCAGCAAAAGGTGGACCTTAAGACCGCCTCGGATCCCGTGCTCACCTTCTGGCACTGGTTGGAGGTCGAGGCCCATGACTA
>DAOVMN010000265.1 GCA_030630685.1 Thermoplasmata archaeon
GCACAGAGGGGAATCCTTTTAAAGGCGGCCAGTTTTTTTGACCGGGTGCTCATCGAGTCAAGGCCCGAATTCGTTAAGGAAGAGATCCTGAGGGAACTTAATAAAAATATGAACCTTGAGGTTGCCATCGGCCTGGAGTCCGCCAGTGATGAGGTGCTTATGCATTCTGTTAACAAGGGATTCCGATTTGCGGATTATGAAAGGGCGGCGAAGGTGCTGAATTCCCTTAGGATTCCGCTCAGGACCTATCTTCTTCTTAAACCTCCGTTCATGAGCGAGGCTTGGGCGATTCGGGATGCGGTTGCTTCCATACGTGCTGCTGAGAAATATTCTGAAACAATCTCTATAAATCCCTTAAACATTCAGAGCTTCACTCTTGTCGAGCATCTCTACAGAAAAGGAGACTACCATCCCCCGTTTCTCTGGTCCCTGCTCGAGGTGTTGAAAACAGAATCCAGGGCACGATTGATATCCGCTCCAAGCGGCGGAGGCACACGAAGGGGTGTGCACAACTGCGGAAGATGTGATGCCTCTATCCTTAAGCGGGTTAAAGAGTTCTCCCTCACACAGGATAAAGCATTATTGGAATATGAGTGCGATTGTAAGGAGGAGTGGAAGGACCTTCTTGTTCTTGAGGATGCGGTGCAGGCGTCATTAAGAACGGATTGACGTGTTTCTTACCTTTTTCTTACTCCAACTTGGGCATCAGACCCTTTTCAGCCAGGCTCACAAAGGAGTCCTTCCCTATAATTATGTGATCATGGACCTCGATCCCCAATAATCGTCCGGCCTCCATCAGGCGATTCGTGATCTCGATATCATTCCTGCTCGGTGTAGGATCCCCGCTCGGGTGGTTGTGGGACAGGATTATAGAGGCAGCATTGTGCATCAGGGCCTCCCTCATTATTGTTGCAGGGTCCACAAGGCTTTCCCCGCTCGTTCCAACAAAGAGGGTCCTGTCATAGATAAGCTTGTTCTTGCGGTTCAGGAAAAGGCACTTGAAGTGCTCCTGTGGGAGGCCTGAAAGTTCGGGCATCAGGAAATAGGCCACATCCGAGGGCCGGGTGAAGACAGGCTGGGATTCATAGCTCAGGAGGCGCTTTCCAAGCTCGAGCGAGGCAAGGATCTGGCATGATTTTGCCATCCCTATGCCAAGATTCTTGGAGAGCTCCTGAACGCTGGCCTTTGCTAATTCGTGCAAGGGATAATCGAGGTAAAGACGCTCCGCCAGTTCGAGTGCGTTCTCCCTTGCATTACCCGTCCTTAGCACAATGGCAAGGAGCTGAGGGGTGGCGAGCTTCTCCGCACCTTCTTTAACCAGCACCTCTCTTGGTCTATCCTCAGGGGGGATATCCATCATCTTCCTGTGATAAACGGTTTCCATGGTCGCACCGGATAGAGTGCCCTTGAGGGCACCCGCCTCGGTTACCGAATCCGGCTTTTTCCTTTCCCTTCCTTTAGTTTCATCGTTTTCTGGTGGCAAATCAATAACCCCTGTTTGATTTTCGGAGTGGGCCCGCCCAGATTTGAACTGGAGTCACAGCGTCCCGAACGCCATAGGATTGACCAAGCTACCCTACGGGCCCTTTGCAGTGCAACAATCAGGAACAGATATTTATGTTCTATGATTCAGTAGAGGAGCCTATTCCGCCAAAGAGCTCTTTGATCTTCTGTTTGGCCTTCTCATATTTGGGAAATCTTCTCTCCGATTCCTTGAATTCACGGGAGTGTACAACCCTTCTGCCATCCCGGTAATAGGAACGAAGGCGGTGATGAAGCATCTCGTGGTAAAGGATATATTCCACCAGATATCCGGGCACCCTTGCACTGTCCAAGATAGTGGATACCACAATGGTCCTTTTCGCGTGGTCATAATGTCCCAGCACCCGCTGGCTGCGCCTGCCCCACGTCAGGGTGATATCCCTGATCTCCCCATGAAAGTAATCCCTGTTCATTCTGTTGAACACATCCCGCAGGTCGTAATATCTTCCCTTCTCTCCTCTCAGCTCTTTCCTGGCATTATCTTTTCTGTGTTCCTCTACCTTCCTCATCATCTCATTGGTCTTGATGTAATTGTTGAATATGGCCTTGTAATGTATGGAGGGCCTCCCGAGACGCTTCATAATGAGCGTTGACACAGCCGCCTCGATTACTTCCTCGGGGGCATCCTTAAGGAGATGGGAAACGCGAATGTAATAGGTGTCCCCCCTTAATCTTCCTGTAAGTTTTACCCAGCTAAAAGGATAGAACTCCGCAATGATGCCCTCATTGAGATTCAGCTTATCAGCCGTCTCCCTGGCGATGGATTGCAGTCTCGAATCCGGGTCCGGTGCTCTCTTCCTTTCCTTGCCAACACCCACCCCACCACCTTCAATCCCTGCGCCAGCCTTTTCCTGCCAGCCCTCATGGAACTCCTTGATGAAATAATATGCCATCTTCGAGGGTGTCGGCAGGTCCCCGGGTTTGGCGTTATTTTCTCTTAGTATCTTTTCGATCTGTTGAACTGCCTCACCAGCCCTCCCTGCCATGTTGCGCCATTCCTCATGACTATGCTCCCCGGACAGGAACATGCTCAGGCCATTCTTGAACCTTACAACACCGCTCAGATAGATCTTTTTCCTTGGCAACCGCTTTTCCTCCTTATTGGACATACCTGAAGAACCCTCGTCTTGGGCTGAACACCTCTCCCGAACTTAGGAAGCCGCCGAGTGCATCAACGGCCTTTTCTTTTGCACCCCCGCAGCTCACAAAAAGTGTGGTGAAATCCTCAACAGTGAATTCCCCCAATTCCAACATTCCTTGTCTGAGCCTTGACATCCGGTCCTTTGGGGCCCTCTTTAATTCTGCTGCAATGTCCCCTTCCCGAATTATGCGGGCTTTCTCATCCTCTTCCTCAATTTCACTGATCTCCCCTTCCCACATGATGGAATAAATATTCGATTGTCGTTGATTCAGTTTTCCAATGATCGGAATGAGGCCCTGAGGAGAATCCGCTTCCCCGTAGTGTCTCATCTTTTTCATTATCATATTCTTCCCACAGGAGGGGCATCTTGTGGTTTTAACCGCAAGGTCTGAGATCTTTGGTCGCCCGCATTTGGGACAGATGATAACGGTATAGCGATAACCTACCAATCACTCACCTAATAAAATCAAATCAAGGAGTTCTGCGATCTCCTGGAATATCTGATCTATCTTGCCATTCCCATTGACATTCCTCAGAATCCCCTTTTTCTTGTAGTATTCGATAAGGGGCTGCGTGAGAGACACATAGGTATCTATCCGCTTCTTCACCGTCTCCTCGTTATCGTCCTTTCGTTGAATTAATTCGGTCCCGCATTTGTCGCAGAGCCCTTCCGTACTTGGCGGGTTGTTGAGGATGTGGTATACAGCACCGCATTTCGGGCAGGAGCGCCTTCCGGTAAGCCTTTTCAAGAGGAGAGCAAAATCCACCTCGATATTGATCACTGTGTCGAGTTCTGTAAAGGTCCCGAGGGACTCGGCCTGTGGGATGGTCCTAGGGAACCCGTCCAGAATAAAGCCCTTCTTTAGCCTCTGAATCTCGCTCTTCACAATGGAAAGGACCACCTCATTCGGTACAAGCTTCCCTTGATCCATATACCCTGCCGCCTCCATGCCCTCGGGTGTTCGGGCAGAGGCCGCATTTCTAAGGATATCCCCTGCTGATAGGTGAGGTACCCCATACCTTTCCGATATCCTCTTTGCCTGGGTTCCCTTCCCGGCTCCGGGCGCACCAAGTAGCACTATCTTCATGGTAACCCCTAATGCCTCAGAGTGTATCCAGGTATCCCGAATATGCTTCCGGGTCCATTAGTCCACTGAACTCTTCTTCATCAGCAATGGTCATCAATACAAGCCATCCTGCCTCGTATGGTGACTCGTTGATGAGTTCCGGGGA